>CAYJGM010000052.1:0-15899 GCA_964369495.1 uncultured Bacteroides sp.
CGCCTATGCCTGCTCCGCCACCACTGCCTGTGGCTGTTATAGTGCCGCCGCTTATTTCAATTGCACCGCCTGTGCGGTTGTAGCCGCCGCCTATGCCTGCGCCGCCGTAAATGCCGTCGCCGCCTGTGGTTGTTATTTCGCCGCCACTTATTGTTATTTTGCCATCGTCTGTATTAGACGCCGCAGTACTCTTTCCACCGCTGCCTATGCCTGCGCCACCAGAGGATGTGCCTGCGCCGCCTGTGGCTGTTATAGTGCCGCCGTTTATGTTAATTGTGCCTCTTGCTCCATTCATGCCGCTGCCTATGCCCGCACCACCTGAGGAAAAATCACCACCGCCGCCTGTGGCTGTTATAGTGCCGCCGTTTATTGTTATTGTGCCAACATCGTCGCCATAGCCGCTGCCTATGCCTGCAGCGGCAGTGCCACCTTGCGCATTTGCTATTATTGCATTATCGTTTATTGTTATTGTGCCGCTTGCTCCATTCACGCCGCTACCTATGCCAGCACCGCCGCCGACTGCGCCATTACCGCCAATTGCCGTTATAGTGCCGCCGCTTATGTTAATTATTCCGCAGTCCTTTTTACTACCGCTGCCTATGCCTGAACTAGCATTGCTTATACTCGAATTGCCGCCTGTTGCATGAAGCGAGCCTGTGGAAGTTTTCGTTATATTAAGTGTAGCAGTCTCACTAACGGTGCTTTGCACCTGTAAACCTGCGTGATTGCTACCACTTTTTAGTGTGTTATCATTTGTTAACGTAATGTTCGCCACGGCATTTCCTTGAATTTCAAATGCAGCAGCAGTTTCAGATGAAGACACATCTATATTTATTCCGCTTAGCGTAATATTTGCTATTACTCCGCTTTGTACCACAATTTTATCTTTTGTAGCTGTAGATATGTCGGTATTCTCAATAGTAATTGCGTCACCACCTATTATAGTAAGCACGCCATCTGTGCCGCTTACTCCGCTAAATAAATAGTTTGAAGCATCGCCTGTCACTTTAAAGTCGCCTGTCGTCGCAAACGCACTTGCCGGCATAATTAAGGCAAACAGCACAAACACCGCCGCAAAGCCTGCAAATTTTGTAAGTAGTTTTTTCATATATATTCCCCTTATTCCTTTTAAGCGTTTAACAAAAAGTGCACTTTAGCAAGCTTTGTTTTTTGCCGTAAATTTTGTAATATTGTAATATACTGTAAAATTAATAGTGCTTTGTATTTATAGTAATAAACATACTATAATCTTTAAAAGCATACTAAATTGTAAAACATAAGTAAAGCACGTGTTTATGAATTTTTTTATTAAAAAACAGCCTTTAGGCAAAAGCGTTGCAACAAGCGCTATGCTTAAAACAGCTTTTTTTTATATGTAAATTATTAACAATAAAAAGCTTGCAACCAAACACTAAAAAAGCTACATTTCACTGTTGTGAGATGTAGCTTTTAACTTGTGTGGGTTTTACAAAATAGATACCCACTAAAACTCGGGCATAAAAAACACCCTATAGCAGATGCTATAGGGCGAATTTGGTGTCGAGCTTCTCGACTGGTGAACCATCGGAGATTCGAACTCCGGACACCCTGATTAAAAGTCAGGTGCTCTGCCAACTGAGCTAATGGTTCATGTTAAATATTAAGTGCTAAAATGGTTTAATTTTAAGCGTCATGTTGCAAGTGCTAAATTAGTATACCAGTGTTTTATTGTTTTGTCAAGTAATAAATTTGTTTTATTTTATCAAATTATGAAAATTACATTATTTCACTTTACAAAAACAAATAAAAACATTATTATATATAGTGAGGGTTAATTTGCTTTAAATATTAGATTTAAGGCATTAATTTAAAAATAGGAGAATGATTGTATGATTTTAAAACGTATTTTATCACTTGTGCTCGCACTTGCGCTCGTTGCCGTGGTATTTTCGGCCTGCGTTGAAAGCGAAACCGAACAGCAACAGCAAAGCACCGGCACACAAACGCAAGAAAACTCGCAACAAACAGCACCAGAGCCTGAGGAGCCTGTGGAAGAGCCATATGAGCCATCGGTTTTAACAGGTGAAAAATACGAGGGTACGTATCCGCAAGATACACGCATTGTTTCCTTTATGATAAACAATATCTCAAACGGGCGTGATTCAAGCGGCGCAGGGCACGATGTTCGCCCACAAAGCGGATTAAGCGAGGCGGATATTTTAATTGAAATTATGGTAGAGGGCGGCATAACACGTTTTCTTGCCCTTTTTGAAGATTATCAAAACTTGCCCGAAAAAATTGGCCCTGTTCGCAGCGCACGTGATCAATTCTTTCAAATTGTTCTACCTTTTCAACCTTTATTTGTTCATATAGGCGAAAGCACTGTGCAACAGCAAATGAAAAACACATATGAATACAATGCTATGGATGTAGACTTAGATTTAACAGGCCACCGCTTTACAGACCAAGCCATGTTAAATAATGGAACAGCCTCATGGGAAATAGCGTTTACAACTAATGAAATGGTTTTAGAGGCAATAGAAAACGGCAATAAAGATACAAATAGAACCTACACAAGTACATTTTTTAATTTTGTTCCTTACGATGAACCCGCGCGTGAACTTACAGGCGATGCAAACGGCGCAAACAGTATAGCCGATAAAATAGACATACATCACTCCACAACATATAGCACTTATTTTACCTATGATGAGGCAAAAGGCAAATATTTAATGAGCCAATTCAGCCCCAATAAAGGCGTTGTACACGATACAATTGATGCGAACAATAACCAGCAACTTGAATTTGAAAATGTAATTGTTTTGTTTACCGATATTCACACAGCGCCCGGCCATGAGGGCTCGGGTTTACAATATGTTGAATATGGGCTTGGCGGCGTTGGTTATTATTTCTCTAACGGCGGCGCAGAGGAAGTGCAATGGACTAAAGGCGGCCCGCAAAATGTGCTTAGAATTCTTGATAAATTCGGCAATAACACAGATATTCAAGTGAACACCGGCAAAACATATTTAACAATGGTAGATTTATCTACATTTGAAAACCCAAACACATTGTTCACATATTATAATAATTCCGCAATGCAACAAAGCACAGACGAACAAGCAACAAGCACCCCTTAAAAGGAGATGATTTAAATTAAAAATGCAAAAGTTATTTTGCTTGCATTTATAATATGTTTTGCTTTTTCTGCCTGTTTTGAACAACCGATAGATAGTGCGCAAAGCGATGATAATTCACATGCCTTGCAAGAACAAGATACACCTAGTGTAGAGGAAATTTTAGTAGATGCAACTCAACTTAGTGTAAACCCGCTAACCGGGCAAAGTTTACCGGAGGGCGTTGTAAACGGCAGGCGGCCTGTGGCGATAATGGTAAATAATGCTAAGGCAAGTTTGCCGCAAAGGGGCATTGCGCAAGCAGAGGCTATTATTGAAATGGAAACAGAGGGCGGTATAACAAGGCTAATGGCAATGTATTCCGACGCAGCTACTGTTCCGCAAGTTGGTTCTATTAGAAGCGCGCGTGACCAACATTTGCAATTTGCAATACCCACAAATGCAATTGCGGTGCATATAGGAACAAGCGTTTATGCCTCTAATTTGCTTAACAATTATGCTTATAAAACTATAGATGGCCGCTATCAAGGAACAACAGCTTTTTGGTTTGATGAATTGCGTTCAAAAACGATAGTGTCAGACCATTGCTGGTATACCGATGCCGCATTAATTGCCGCAGGAATACAGCACGAGCAATTGCCTACAACAGGTGTAAGTTATCCGCTTGTTAATTTTGCTGCACCTAACGAAAATCCGCAAATTTTGCAAGGCGGCAGCGCGCCTAATGTAAGTTTTACATTTACATCTATAAATACAACCCAATTTGTTTTTAATAGCGCAACAAACAGCTATAAAAAATATAATTATTCAAGCGAGCATATAGATGAGAGCGGCGCACAACTTGCATTTGAAAATGTACTTGTGCTTTTTAGTGAAGTGGGCTTGAAAAATGATAACTACTGCCTAGATTATAACTTAAGTGGTGGTTCCGGCTATTATTTTTATGGCGGAAACTATTTAAAAATCACGTGGGAAAAAGGCGCACCGGAATTACCGCTAACAATAAAAGATGAAAATGGCGAAATATTTAATATAAACACGGGCAAAACTTACATTGGTGTTGTAAACAGCGAAAATGAAAGCAGTGTTGTTTTTGATTTTAATGCTGCTGTATAATTGAATAAAATACTTTAAAAAACTAAGGCTGTTTATGCCGCAACAATGCGGCATAAACAGCCTTAGTAAATTTTTATTGTTAAATAAAATCTGAAAGCTCGTCTTTATAATCGGTTTGGGCGTCTTTAAGCCTTTGTGCAAGGGCAATTGCGCCTTCATTTGTGTTTTGGCTGTTGGCTTTTGAAAGCGAATTTTGCATGTCGTTAATTCCCATTTCGCTGCCTTTAATTAGCATGTTAGCCATGTTTTGCGGCGAATTATCTACCGCTGTTTTCATCTTTATGCTCATATCTGCGCTTAATTTTGCCATTGGGCTTTGCTCTTTGGGAATTGCACCGAATGCGCCAAGCATGGCGTGTGAACGGCGTGATAAATTTTCATAAGTTCTAAGCTGGCGCTGTAAGTGCATTTTCATTTTTTCGTCTTTGGTAATTTGCAAAAGGCGACGCACAGTGTTTTTTCCCATTTCGGTGTTTTTAGAAATGTCGTTTAATAAATCAATTGTGTTATCGTTCATATAACAACCTCTTTCGTTTCTTGTTTTTATTGTGTTTAGTAAATTTAAATCAATATAATAATTATACCCTTAAAATACTAAGCTTATTCACGGCGGTTATATTTGCATTATGTATTCATTTTTTAATTCTTGTGTTTTACAATTTGCTTTAATTATGTTATAATAAAATTAATTATGATTATATTTTAGCAAAGGAAGTTTTATGTAAATGGCAACAAGAAAAACAACAAAAACCACGGCAAAAACAAATCAAACTGCCAAGAAAACAAACGCAAAGAAAGCTTTAAACACAACAGCTAAAGTAAGTATTGCGCTTTTTGGTGTAAGCATAATTTTGCTTGCGCTAACTTTTGTTGAGGGTGCATCTGTTTGGGCGCAAATTCGCATTAATGTTTGGTTTGGTATTTTTGGCGTTTCGTCGTATATTTTGCCTTTTGCTATGTTGCGAGTTGCCACAGTTATGGCGCTTGGCAAAAAATACACAAACGCAATAATTCAAGGCATTGTTGCTGTAATTGTTTTAAGTGCTGTTTTTTTAATTTTTAGTGATATTGCAATCACAGATTATACTTTTACTTCAGGCATACAGCACCTACATAAAGTAAGCAGCTCGGGTTGGGGCATAGGGCCGGGGGTTATAGGCGCAATTGTAGGTTGGCCGCTTTTGCTTATGTTTGGAAGGCCCGCGGCGAATATAATTTTTGTAATAGTAATAATAATTAGCCTTATGTTTGTTTTTGGCATTACCCCTGCCGAGGTTTACCATTTTTTAAGCGGCAATGCAAAAAAAGCTAAAAAAACAATTGGCGTTATAGATAAAGCAAATAAAAGCCGAATTGAAAAGCGCAATATCAAACTTGAAGAGCAAAAGCGGTTGCGTGAAATTGAATTGAATGAACGAGAGAGGGATTTGCAAGAACTTCAAATACAAGAAAGTTTAAACCGCAACAGCGTTGACAACGAATATGCAAACAGCCAGGTTATGCATTTGGTAAACGGCGGCGCATTGCCGGCGCAAGATGATTTTTCAAGCGCTTATTCGCAAAATTTTTCACAAAGCAATATTGATATAGACATAAGCCGTGCACCCGAGGTTACAACAAATATTTTAACAGACGATGATGTTGTTATAGGCCCCGGCGGCACTTTTGGAATAGACCCTAACGCGCCAACTTCAAAATACATTAAGCCCGATTATGCTTTTGGCAGTATTATTTCACATGCCACAAACGCAAAAGATGAAAAAGAGCATATTATATCGCCGCCCGAAATGCCAAAAACAAATGAATACGAAGTGGGCAACACGCTTGAAATAATGGCGCAAAAGGCAATTAAATCCGCAAAAAATGAAATGGCGCAAGATTTGCATACGCTAAATACAATCAGCAGTGAAAATTATATTTTTCCGCCTTTAACGCTGTTTCAAAAGCAAGCTAAAACAAACGATGACAATATCCATTCCGAACTTACATATAAGGGCGATTTACTTGTAAAAACTCTTGCAAGTTTTGGTGTGCAAACCAAAATATTAGATATAAGCCGTGGGCCCAGCGTTACACGCTATGAATTGCAACCGCTTGCCGGCGTTAAAATAAGCCGTATAACAGGCCTTAGCGATGACATTGCGCTAAACCTTGCCACAATGGGCGTTAGAATAGAAGCGCCTATTCCCGGAAAGGCAGCGGTTGGCATTGAAATACCAAACGAGAACCGCACCGCTGTGAATTTCCGCAGTATTTTGGAAGATAGCGCATTTGCAAGTAAAACCGAACCGCTAACTTTTGCCGTTGGAAAAGATATTGCAGGCCAAGTTATTGTTGGCAACCTTTCAAAAATGCCGCATTTACTTATTGCGGGCACAACGGGCAGCGGTAAATCTGTTTGCACAAACGCAATAATTATGAGCTTTTTATATCGCTGTTCGCCCGAGACAATGCGCATGATTTTAATCGACCCCAAAATGGTTGAATTTGCGCAATATAACGGCATACCGCACCTTTTAATGCCGGTTGTAACCGAACCGCGCAAGGCCGCAGGCGCACTTGGAAGCGCGGTTGCAGAAATGGAAAAACGCTATTTGCTATTGGCGCAAAACGGCGTGCCGAATATTGAAGAGTATAATTTACTTGCCGAAGAGGACGAAACGCTTGAAAAACTGCCGTATATTGTTATTGTTATAGACGAACTTGCAGATTTAATGATGGTTGCCAGCAAAGAAGTTGAGGAATATATTTGCCGCATAGCGCAAAAAGCAAGGGCGGCAGGCATGCATTTGATAATTGCAACACAAAGGCCCAGCGTAGATGTTATAACAGGCTTAATTAAGGCGAATATCCCAAGCCGCATAGGCCTTTCGGTTATGAGCCAAGTAGACAGCCGCACTATTTTAGACACAGGCGGCGCGGAAAAACTTTTGGGTAATGGCGATATGCTCTACATGCCCGTTGGCACAAATAAACCTGTGCGTGTGCAAGGCGCGTTTATACGCTCGGGCGAAATACGTGCGGTTATCGACTTTTTAAAGAAAAACAGAGATAGCGACTACAACGAAGACATGATAGCAGACATGGAAAAACGTGCAGTTGCCGAAAAAGGCGGTGCAAGTTCAAGAGGCGACGACGAAAGCGAAGACCCAATGTTTAAAACGGCGGTTGAGGTTATTTTAGAAATGGGCCAAGCGAGCACCTCTTTACTTCAAAGGCGTTGTAAACTAGGCTATGCACGCGCAGCAAGAATTATGGATGAAATTGAAAGTGCGGGCATTATAGGCCCCTCTGATGGCGCAAAACCAAGGCAAATTTTAATTAGCCGCCAACAGTGGATAGAAATGAACATGAATAAAGAACAAGAGTATAATCAGACAACTTAAAAAACACCATGTTTTACGAAAAAATCTGTTTATTTTCGTTTTCGTCAATCGGAATACGAAAGCACTACTCAACTTTTCGCCTTGATAGGCGAAATTTTTGTACGGCAATTCCCGGTCGTCTTTTAAAGATTAGCAAATATTTAAACACGTTTTTACCGTTTTGTATAACCGAGATATATTTAAAAAGGAGCAAATATGCCTAACGATTTTCTGCCTCTTTGTAAGCAAGATATGCTTGATTGTGGTTGGCAGTATGTAGATTTTGTTGTTGTAACGGGCGATGCCTATGTAGACCACCCAAGTTTTGGCGCGGCAATAATTGCACGTGTTTTACAAAGCGAAGGCTACAGAGTGGGCATTTTGGCACAACCTAATTTCACTTCGCCTTTTGCAAAACAAAATGGCTTTACACAGTATGGTATGCCACGCTATGGTTTTTTTATAGGTGGCGGCAATGTAGATAGCATGGTGGCGCATTATACCGTTGCAAAAGTGCGCCGTAAAATAGATGAATATTCGCCCGGCGGCAAGTTGGGTTTGCGCCCCGATAGATGCGTTACAATATACTCTCAACTTGCAAAAGCCGCCTATCCAAACAGCCCTATTATAATAGGCGGCCTTGAGGCATCGCTTCGCCGCTTTGCCCATTACGATTACTGGAAAGACGAAGTTTTACCATCTGTTTTGCAAGACAGCGGCGCAGATTTGCTTAGCTTTGGCATGGGCGAACACCAAACAAAAGAAATTGCAAAGCGCCTTTATAATAACGAACAAATTGAAAATATAAAAGACGTAAACGGAACATGTTATTTGTGCACTTTTGATGAATTGCCAAAAGAACATGTGCGCTGTGGTTCTTTTCACAAAGTAAAAACCGACAAAGGCGCATATGCAAAGGCGTGTTTATTACAGGCGGATAATCAAGATGTTATAAATGCCTTGCCTGTTGTTCAAAAACAAAACGAGTTATTCCTTGTGCAAAATATACCTGCAACTCCGCTTACACAAAACCAGCTAGACCATATATATTCACTGCCCTTTACACGAAAATATCACCCAAGTTATGAAAAACAAGGCGGCGTGCCGGCAATTGAAGAGGTGGAATTTTCCATAATACAAAACAGGGGCTGTTTTGGCTCTTGTAATTTTTGTGCAATTCAAATGCACCAAGGCAGAAGAGTTACAAGCCGTAGTGCGAATAGCATTATAAACGAGGCCGAAATTATAACAAATAGCCCGAATTTTAAAGGTTATATCCACGATGTTGGCGGCCCCACGGCGAATTTCAGAAACATAAGCTGTGCAAAACAAATGAAAGAGGGTATGTGCAAAAGCGGTAAATTTTGCCTTGCACCAAAACCGTGTAAAGAACTTATTGTAAACCATAGCGAATATTTGCAAATTTTGAAAAGCATAAGGCAATTGCCAAATGTAAAAAAAGTGTTTATTCGAAGCGGCATTCGCTACGATTATTTGCTTTGCGATAAAGACGAAACTTTTTTAAAAGAACTTGTAAAGCATCATGTTAGCGGCCAATTAAAAGTTGCGCCCGAACACTGTGCGCCGCAAACGCTTAGTGCAATGGGTAAACCCTCTATCGATGTTTTTGATAAGTTTGCAAAGAAATTTTACGCACATTCAAAAACTTTGGGCAAAAAGCAATATCTTGTGCCGTATTTAATGAGTAGCCATCCCGGCTCTACATTAAAAGACGCCGTTTTATTGGCGGAATACCTGTATAAAAATAATATGCGCCCCGAACAAGTGCAAGATTTTTACCCAACGCCGGGAACAATTTCCACTTGCATGTTTTACACAGGGCTTAACCCGTACACAATGAAAAGCATTTACGTTGCAAAAAACGCAGAGGAAAAAGCGTTGCAACGTGCATTATTGCAATATTATAACGCTAAAAATAAAGAGAAGGTAATAAAGGCGTTAAAACTTACAAACAGGCAAGATTTAATACCGCTTTTGGTTTACAAAACAAAACAGGCAAAAACAATTGTTAAAAGCACCGCAACACGCGAACAAAAAAGGGCGGCAAACACTGCAAAAAAACACAAGCACACGGCAAAAAAAGGAGCAAACACATGGCCAAACCCAAAAAACGCAAAGCAAAATATTCGCAAAAAATCAAAAAACATTTAAACTATGATATTCTTTTTACTTGTTTAATTATTATACCGCTTGCTATAATTGCATCATTTTACAATAACAGCGATTTTAATTACGATTTGTTGGGTGCTTTAAAAAATGCCTTTGTACCAAGTACATTTGAAAGTGACACTGCCATACATTTTATAGATGTAGGCCAAGCAGACGCTACCTTAATAGAGCAAGATGGAGAATTTTGCTTAATTGATACAGGCACTGCAAACGAAGAGGCGCTTATTTCTTATTTGCAAGCCGAAAATGTAAATGAAATAGAGCTTTTAATTTTAACTCATCACCACGCAGACCATATCGGCGGAGCTGTGGATGTAATGCAAAATTTTGATATTGGCGAAATTTGGCTGTTCGATTACCAAAAGGCAGGTAAACCCGAAAATGTTACGGTTTTGCGAACCCTTGAATACATAGATGTTTCAGGAATTCCGGATAAAACCCCGAAAATAGGAGAAGTTTTTAATTTGGGTGAGGGCGAAATAGAAGTTCTACACACGGGAATTGAAGATTTTGATAATGCGAATAATACTTCTGTTATAACAATGTTTAAAATAGATGGTTTGAACTATTTATCTTGTGGCGATGCAGAACAAACACAATTGAACAACATGCTTGAAAACGGCACAGATGTTAGCGCGCAAATTTATAAAGCGGCACACCACGGCTCGCAAACATCAAATAGCGCTGAATTCTTGCACCTTATTAAACCCGAATTTGTAACCATAAGCTGTGCGCTTGAAAACAGTTATGGGCACCCGCACGAGGAAAGCTTAAATGCCTTTGAAGAGGTTAATAGCGCAGTATATGGCACAAATGTAAATGGCGATATTGTTATATATGTAGAAAATGGCGAAATAAAAGTTGATGTTGAGCACGATTATTATTAGTTGCAAAATTATATTATAATTTATTTGTATATTGCGTTATAGATGAGATAGGCATTAATGAATTGTGGCTTGCGCGGCACTTTTAACTGCAAAAAAAGTAAATTTGCAGTTAATTGCCGCTGTTTTTGCCTAAAAATACAAAAAAAATCTTGTAATTACTAAAATCTTCTAACCAAAAGTACGTTGTATTACTTTTGTAAATTTGCTATAATGTATTAGCGTATTATTCGTGCGCTTTTTTTTTGTAAAAAAACATATTATAAAAACAACCACAAAACTCATGTGAGGTAAGTAATGAAAAATGTTAGCGTAATACTTCCGTCTTTAGACCCGGACGAAAAAATACTCAAACTTATAAAAGAACTTATAGATGCTTCTTTTAACGATATAATTATAATCAACGATGGCAGTGCAACGAAAAATTTAAGTTTTTTTGAAAAAGCCGCCGAGTATGAGCAGTGTACAGTATTAACACACAGTGAAAATTTAGGCAAGGGCGCCGCATTAAAAACAGGTTTTTCTTATGTGCTTGAAAACCGCAAAAACAGCCATGGCGTTATAACTATTGATGGCGACGGCCAACACCGCGTTGAAGATATTGTGAATTGCGTGAATGAATTTTCAAAACAAAAAGATACAGTGGTTTTAGGTACAAGAGATTTTAACGCCAAAGATGTTCCGCCAAGAAGCCGTTTTGGCAATAAGCTAACCTCTTTTATGTTCCGTTTTGTTTTTGGCCTTTCGCTTAAAGATACCCAAACGGGCCTTCGGGCACTGCCTTTTAACATATTAGAAAAGCTTTGTAAAGTACAGGGTATGCGCTTTGAATACGAAACGAATATGCTTTTGTTTTTTAAAAGTGAAAGAGTTTTAATAAAACAAGTTGATATTTCAACTGTTTATTTAGACGATAACAAAACATCGCATTTTAACCCAATTTTCGACTCGCTTCGTGTATATTCCGTAATTATTAAGTATTTTGTAAGCTCTATATCGGCAAGCGTTTTAGATATTGGAATTTTTACATTGTTAAATCTTGCCCTAGATGCCTTTTTACCACGAATTGTTCGGCTTTTAAGCGCAACAATTATTGCCAGAATTTTATCGGCATTTTACAATTTTGCAGTAAACCATAAAGTGGTTTTTAAAAGCGAGGCACCTGCGAAACAAACAATAACTCGCTATGCAGTTTTATGTATTTTGCAAATGCTTGCCTCTTACGCTTTGGTATTTTTAATATCGCAAGCTTTTTCAACCTTTGTTGGTTTCGATAGTATAATTAAGGTTGTAGTTGATACAGTGCTGTTTTTTATAAGTTTTAGAATACAGCAAGCCTGGGTTTTTGCAAATAAACAAAAACCGAAACGATAACCGATAGGAGAATTATTTTAGAATGAACACCCAGCCTACACAACTTACAACAGGCGATGCACCGCTTGTTACAAATGAAGTTAAACTTAAACCATTAACAGCAAAACAACGTTTGGCACGCCGTAATAAAAGCAAATTGCAAAACAATAAAAGGCCACGCATAGGCCTTAGAATTTTGGCATGCGTTTTTGCTTTTTTGTTTTTGCTTACAGGCGGCGTTTTCGGGGCGGTATCTGTAATTGTTTTAGGGCCAAGCCCTACCGCGCGTGATTTGCTTGTAACTTCGGTGCTTGAAACCAGTGCGCTTAAATTTGTTGCGCACATGTATTTTACACAAGATGAAATAGATGTCATAATAGAAAACAACAGCGTGCAAGTTTCAAATGCTGTTACTGATACCCAGCTTATACAATTCCCACAAGAGGAATTAAGCGAAGATGTACAGCCGCTAATTATTGAAGATGTAACAGGCGGTACATTCAAGGGTAAAATGCTTATTGTACAAGACCCTTCACGTATTTTTGTTGGAACATCTGCCGATGAATACACAGGTGCAGCAGGGCAAACCGTGCAGGAAATTATTAACCGTCACGGTGGCATTGGCGGCATGAATGCAGGCGGCTTTGCCGACGAGGGCGGCGTTGGCAACGGTGGCACGCCGCTTGGCATAGTTATTTCACAAGGCAATCTTTTGTGGGGAAACCGTGCAACAAAGTATGATGTTATAGGAATAGATAGCGAACATAAACTTGTTGTTGGAAAAATGACAGCGCAAGAAGCGCTTGACCGTGGAATTAGAGATGCTGTAAGCTTTGGGCCCGTTCTTATAGTAAACGGCGAAATGATGGAAATAAAAGGCCAGGGCGGTGGGCTTAACCCAAGAACCGCAATAGGCCAAAGGGCAGACGGCGCAATGCTTTTATTGGTGTGCGACGGCAGACAGGCAAACAGCATAGGCGCAAGCATGAGCGATGTTGCAGAAGTTATGGCACAATACGGTGCTGTTAATGCCGCAAATTTAGATGGCGGCTCTTCAACAATTATGTATTACGAGGATGAGCTTATAAATGTATCGTCTTCGCTTTACGGCCCGCGCGATATTCCAACAGCAATTGTGGTTGCGCCCGAATTAACGCAAGGGTAATAGCGTGAAAACACTATTTATAAAAATTTCACGCTAGCCAAATAATCTCCATTCTGTACGGAGATTATTAAAACTATTTGTACTGTGTACAGAATGGAGATAAAAATGCAAAAAAAAGCAAAACGCTCTGTGTTTTGGCAAATATATGTAATTTTGATTTTTTTAGTTATTGCCGCAATTGCAGCAGGGCTTGTATATCTTTGGCAGGTTATGGATGATTACGAAAAAAGCACGCCTGAATTTGCCATGCAAAATTTAAACGAAATATTTAACGAACAGCAATATAATCTACTTGCGGAAAATTCAAATATACAAACACATGTATACGAATCTAACGACGTAAGAAGTGAAATTTTACAACAAAAATTGCTTTCGGGCGAACTAAAAAGTGTTCGTATGGCTCAAAGCGAGGGCGAAAATACTTTAGAATACCAAGTGAACGCAGGCGACGAGAAAATCGGTAATTTTAAGCTTATATATATACAAGAGGGAATGTTTGGGCATTGGATAATTGAAAAACCGCAAATTACGCCGATAATATGGGGAGACATAACGCTACGTGCGCCGTCAACTTCACAAGTTTTTGTAAACGGTGTGCAAATAAGCCCCGATGATATTTTGCAAAATGATATTGCCTATGATGTTTTGCAAAAATTGCCGCAAGATCAAGGTTTAATTATACCAACGCAAACAGAATATCATATTAAAAACTTTGAAAAACAACCTGAAATACTTGTTGTTGATGATTTAGGCAATGAACATAATGTAGTTTTAAAGGAAAAAGCCCCATGGCAAATGCCTTTTGAGCAAAGCGAGCAAACCGCGGAAAACACACAATATTATGGCATTGCACAATTAGCACCGCCAAATGAAGATTTAGCGGCGCTTAGCGAAATGACGCTTCGTGATGCCGAAAATTATTCGCGTTATCTCTCGAACGACAATGCTTTTTCAACCCTTGCGGTGCGCTTAATGCCATACACTGATATTTATGCCGAAATGCGCGCAATGGAAACACTTTTTTACACTCCACACACGCATGTTAGTTTTACAGACGCAACAACCGAAAATATTAAACGCTATAACGATGATATTTTCAGCATTGATGCAAAATATGTTTATACAGTTTACCGCGGCGCCGATAGGCCATATATTTTCGATACAAATTTAACATTTATTTATGTTAGAAGCGGTGAGAATTGGCTGATTGGCGATATACGAATTTTATCTTAAATCGGGAATTTTATATGTTAAAAAAAATTACAAGCATAATTTTACTGTTGTTTTTAATTAGTACATTTGCTTTTGCAAATGAAACAGAGCAAAACACTGCACAATTTATAAGCGCACAAATAACAAATATAAACGGCACACAGCAAAGCTTATTGCAAGATGATAACACATCAACCGGTGTGAATTATTATGAGGGCGATGTGCTTGAAATAATTGCAACAAGCGATGTGCATGGAATTTATATGGTATGGGATATTTACCCCGAAAACGGTTATGTTATAACGCAAGATGAAATACAATATACGCAAAACAGTGGTTTTTTTCAAGAATGTTTAGATGTTGATTTAAATGCGAACACTGCATTTAAAATACAATTTTCATCTTTTGCAAAACTTGTTGAAGTTAAACTTTTAACCGATGGCACATTGCCCCAAAGTGTACACAATTGGCAATTGCCGCCAGAGCAAGCAGACATACTTTTAATGCCAACCCATTCAGACGACGAACATTTATTTTTTGGCGGCGTTATGCCAACTTATACAAATATGGGTGATGTAAACATTGTAGTTGCATATATGGTAAACCACTCAACCGAGCCATATAGGCAGCAAGAAATGCTAAACGGCCTGTGGGAAGCAGGCCTAAGAAATTATCCTATCGTGCCACATTTTGCCGATATGTACAGCGATAGTTTAGCGCACGCAAAAACTATTTATAACGAACAAGAAATAATAGATTATATTGTTAATTTATACGAGCGGTTTTCGCCGCAAGTTGTTGTTGGCCACGATTTAAACGGCGAATATGGCCATGGTGCGCATATGCTTTATGCGAACAGTATGCTTTTAGCGGCAGAGCAAGCACAGCAAAAACCGCAAAAAATCTACTTACATCTTTATGGTGAAAACGAAATTGTTATGGATGTAGATACTCCGCTTGAAAATTTTGGCGGCAAAAGCGCGTTTGAAGTTGCACAAGATGCGTTTGCTCACCATAAATCGCAACAAATATATTTTAGCGTAGAAAAAAGCGGCCTTTACGATTTGCGCAAGTTTGGCCTTGCGTTTAGCTTAACACCGCCCGATACAACAAACGACATGTTAGAAAATATTACAACTTATGCCCAAATGGCGCAAATAAAACAGCAAGAAGAACAAGAAGCGGCGCAAAAAGCCGAAGAATTAGCTGCCGCTTTGCAGGAAAAAGAGGCAAAAGAAAATGCCGCAGCGCAAAGTGCGGCAAGTGAACTTTTAATACGGCAACATGAAAATTACATGCAGTTAATTTATATATTGCTTGCGTGTTTAGTTGTTGTTGTGGCGGTTTTAATGGTTTTTGTTGTACTTATTATTAGGCGAAAAGGTAAAAAATAAGTTGCTAACTTTATTTCACATAAATAAAAAGAGTTATAACTGCAGGTTATTTATATTAGCCGTAGGCTAATATAAATTGGCATGTGGCTATGCCACGCCGATTA
>CAYJGM010000053.1:0-12458 GCA_964369495.1 uncultured Bacteroides sp.
AACTTAACAGGTAATGCCCCCGGAGTAATATTACTAATAACCGTGAAATTACTGTATTCATCTTCTGTTATGTATTTATTATCCTCGCAAACTTCTTTTTCAATAACAGGTATTAAAGCACTGCCACCGCCAAAACCTATAAACCCAATTTTTAAAAATGATTTTGTAACACGTAATAAACTTTTTATTTTCTCGCTCTTTGTATGCTCTGGTTCTTTTATCATCTTTTCTCCTTTATAGTAACATATAATATATACTATATTATATTATTTTAAAGATATTTTGTCAAAAAAATAACAGAAATTTTTTGAAATAAATTGTAAGTATAGCATGAGAAAATATAATATGTTATAATTAATTTATTGCATTTATAATTATTATTTACATAAATTAAATTATGTTTAGCTATAAATTTGTGCGCTAATATTAAAAACTCTGGCACAATATTTGATATTAAGGAGGGAGTAAATGCAAAAATATTATATAGCTATAGACTTAAAATCGTTTTATGCTTCGGTTGAATGTTTAGAGCGCGGGCTAAACCCTATGAACACAAACCTTGTTGTAGCAGATATAACACGCACTGAAAAAACAATTTGCCTTGCAGTTACACCCACGCTTAAAAAATATGGTATTTCGGGTAGGGCAAGGCTTTTTGAAGTTGTGCAAAAAGTAAATAGTATTAATATACAAAGGCAAAAAAAAGCAGGCAATGTTCAACTGCAAGAAAAATCTTACAACGATTCAGAACTTTGCAAGAACGATAAGCTTTTAGTAGATTATATAGTGGCGCCTCCAAAAATGGCAAATTATTTAAAAATAAGCTCACAAATTTTTAAGATATATTTAAAATATATAGCACCCGAAGACATTCAAGTTTACTCTATAGACGAAGTTTTTATAGACGCCACAAACTATTTAAAAACATATAAAATGAACGCAATGCAACTTGCCAGCACCATAATTAAAGATGTTTATGAAACAACGGGAATAACCGCAACATCAGGCATTGGCACAAATTTATACCTAAGTAAAATTGCAATGGATATAATGGCAAAGCGCACAGTGCCCGATGAAAACGGCGTTAGAATTGCCTTTTTAGACGAAATGCTATACAAAAAACAGCTATGGAACCACGAGCCGATAACAGATTTTTGGCGCGTGGGAAAAGGCTATGCAAAAAAACTTCACGCTCAAAAATTATATACTATGGGCGATATTGCAAAATGCTCTTTAGGTGCAGAAAATGCATATTATAATGAAGATTTACTTTTTAAAATGTTTGGCGTAAACGCCGAACTGTTAATAGACCACGCCTGGGGATACGAGCCATGTACAATAGCGCAAATTAAAGCTTACAAGCCAAAGGAAAACAGCATTAATTCAGGGCAAGTGTTAAAAGAGCCCTACAGCTATGAAAATGCAAAAATTGCACTGCGTGAAATGGCGGAACTTTTAACATTAGATTTACTTGAAAAAAAACTTGTTACAAGCCAAATTGTTATAACTGTAGGTTATGATATAGATAATATTAAAAATGGTTATAAGGGCGAAATTACCGAGGATGCATACGGACGAAGCATACCAAAGCATGCACATGGAACGCATAATTTACCAATAAAAACTTCTTCGGCAAAACATATTGTTAAAGCAAGTGTGCAACTTTACGAAAAAATCACAAACCCAAAATTGCTTATAAGAAGGTTGAATATTGTTGCAAACAACGTTGTAAACGAGGATGTAGCTAAAAATACGCCGGAATTTTTACAAATGGATTTATTTAATCAAAACCTTGAGAATGAAATTAATGAAAAAGAATTAGAGCGTGAAAAAAAACGCCAACTTGCAATATTAAAAATCCAAAAAAAATATGGAAAAAACGCAATATTAAAAGGAACAAATTTACAAGAAAGTGCAACTACAAAAGAACGCAATGAAACAATTGGGGGGCATAAAGCATGAAATATGCCGATATTATTAATATGCAAAGGCCTGTTTCAAAACGAAAACCTATGCTAATTGAGGAAAGGGCCGCACAATTTGCACCTTTTGCAGCGTTATCCGGCCATGATGGCATTATAGCAGAAACCGCGCGCATTACCGATAAAAAAATATTGATTGATAGCAACGAAAAAGAATTAATAAATGCAACGCTAAATGAAATTAATAAAAACATTAGTTTAAAGCCGCAAATTTTAATAACACATTTTGTAAAAGATAAAACAAAAGAAGGCGGAACATATATTAAAACCTATGGAACAATAAAAAAAATCGATGAGATAACAAAAGTTATTATCTTACAAAATAACACTATAATTTATATTGACGATTTATTTAATATTGAAATTTTAAGTAAATTTTAGTATTAACAATTACGCATACGCAAAAATATTATAATATCATAAAAAAATACAGGTAGCTAATTTTTCAGCCACTTGTATTTTTATGTTTTATTGCTTATTAATTAAATCTATAAATTCATTTAACGGCAATGGTTTTGCATAAATATAGCCTTGAATGTAATCGGCACCGATTTCTATCAAAAATTCAAGCAGCTTTTTATCTTCCACACCTTCCATAACAACTTTCATTCGTGTAGATTTTACGGCTTCTAAAAAAGTTTTTAAAAAGTTTTTACGCGATTCATCTGCCGTAAAATTAAGCACAAGGCTGCGATCAAACTTTACAATATTTATAGGCATATCAAAAAACATGCTAAGGCTTGAATATTCAACACCAAAATCATCAAGTTCAAATTCAAACCCATTGTTTACAAGTTCGGTTATTATCTCTTTAGTAGCAGTTAAATCGGAAGATAATGTGCGTTCGGTTAACTCAATTTTAATTCTATCTTTTGAAAGTTCATATTTTGCTAAAATTTCATTTAAATCCTTAACCGTATTAAGTGTAAGAAACTGAGCATATGGAAAATTAACAGAAATAGATTTTAATGGAAGGTTGTCGCCATATTTATCTAATAATAAACGATAATCAGAGCAAACCATTTCCATCATTATTAATGTAATTTTTATAATTTGGCCGGTTTCCTCCGCAATTGGTATAAATTCTGCCGGGCTAACCGGATTTGCTTCATTGTTTTTAAGCCGTATAAGCGCTTCTGCCATAGTAAATTTTCCGGATTTCACATCAAATATCCCTTGATAATATGGAACAAACCCGTCATTTTCTATTGCGTGATTAAGCCGCTCGATTATATCATATCTGCGCCTTAAACGCTCGCAAACTTTTACATCATAAAAATATTTTTCGCTTCCTAGTGTTTTTTTAAGTGTTGCAATAGAATAGTCCATTGCAGAAATAATTTCTTTGGTATTTTGGCCAAACGACGGGTAATCTACCCTAGCTACTATCGTATCCAATTTTATAGGCTTATCTCTAATTATTAATTGCTTTGATAAAAGATCGTCTAACGCTAGTTTTCCATCGGAAAATTCTTCGGTTAATATTGCAAATTCGTCTCCTGTATATCGAAACAAAGCTTTATGGGGTAATATTTTCTTTAGTTCAAATGAAAATGTCTCTAAAAGCGCATCGCCATATTCAAGGCCCAGGCGTTCGTTAATTCCCCTAATATTTCTTAAACTGATAACATAAAGCGAAAACGACCTTTTGTGTTTGCACATGTTATTGAGTTTTTCGGTTAATGCTTGTCGGTTATAAAGTTCAGTAAGTTCATCGTTAGATTTTGATATGTTTTGAATATATAAATGTATTACCAAAATACCAAGCATGCTTGCAAGGCCAGACATTTGCAAGGTTGGTAGCACAAGTTGCATGCAAAATACTATAGCTGTAACAACAAGGTTTAAAATAATTATATATAAGCTTTTTCTACGCGGTGAATTATTGTGTTTAATAACAAAAACAACAATCATTATAAAATATATTACAACCATTGGATAGGTAATACGATACAGTTTTCCTTGAATAATTCCATCTGCTTTTGTATAACTAAAAATAGCATTATTAAACAAATTGCTAAATAACACTAAAATATAAACTAAATATGGAATAACGCCCCAAAAATGTTGTATTAATAAATTGTTGTTATTTGTTTTTGTGTACACTAAAGAAATTGCATAATATAGCGCTGCAATTGCAGCAGTTGGCATAGTTATATAAAACATATACCTAAAAAACACAACCATTTGTATGGGAAATAAGTGCAAATATTCTTGAGAAAACACTGCTAAAATTGTGAAAAACGAAGTAAAAAAAGCGCAATAATATAACCATCGAAAAATTCTATGCCTTGTTGTTATAAAAGAGCTATCCAGCAAAAGCCCTATAATTGAAACCGTGATTATGAGTAAAGCTGCTACTTCCGCAGCCAAATTAAATGTCATATCAAAACTCCCAACTATAGTGTTTTTTACATAAAGAATAATTACTGCATTTTATCTTTTATATATTACTTCGTATTCAATAAACAATTAAATTTATTCGACATTTTTTACTCTCGCATCATTTCGAGAGTTCTTACTTGCCATTTTATTATCATACATTTTTTTATCCACTAATTCAAAGAAAGCTTTGTATTCATTATGTGTTTTCCCAACAAATTTATCGTACCCTATCGCCAGTGAATATTTATATACTGAATTTTTATTTGCCTTATTTACAAGTGCGGTAATCTCTATAATCATCTCGTCTATTTTATCTTTATCGCACCCGGTTAAAAGCGAAACAAATTCATCTCCGCCAACGCGGAAAGTTTTCCCATATTCACCAAAATTCCCATTTAATGCATAATAGGAATTTCTAAGTGCATTATCGCCCTCAACATGCCCTAAATTATCGTTAATCAATTTTAAGTTATTCATATCGGAAACAACACACCACAGCTCTTTTTTTGTGCTCTCATCTTTAAAAAAGTCATTAATTTCCTCATGATATGCTTTTGCGTTATATCCGCCGGTTAATGTATCGTTAAACGAGTAAGCAAGAAGCATTAATTTCATTTTATTGGTAACAAAAGCTATTTTGCCTATTTCATCTTTAGTATAAAGCTCGCTTGGAATTTCTATTTTCATATTGCCCGTTTCGGCTATTAACGACATAGCTTTTTCAAGCTTAATTAAACTAGAGCTCATGTTCTTAGCGAAAAATCTTACAAAAAATATAACGCCAAGAATAATTGATATACTAATGATTATCCCTGAAATTAATATTGTCATAACAAGCCCATCGTTGTTATTAAGTGCATCTGTCTTAATAGCTTCCTCTTGCGCAAGATATTCATCTATACTGCCAAAAAATTCATTTGCAATAGGCGTAACTACCTGTAATGCATATAACGCATCATCATAATCTCCCTCGTTTATCCAAATATCAGCCGACAAGATCATACTGTCTTTATATACGTTTTTTTCCTCAATAATGCGTGTAAATTCTGTTAATTGTTCACCCTGTAAATGTTTTGCATATTCATTCATTTTATAATCAAGGCTTTCAAAAGCATCAATATAATCATCATAATAATCTCTTTTTACATCAACATCAACAGCAAACAAAATATCTCTTCCCAAAACACGGCAAACATACATATTTCGTATAATTTCGTTAAGGTCTTCTTGATACTGGACATTCTCATTGATAATTTTTTGTGATGAGTAGTTTACAACCCAAACAGAAAAAACAGAAAAAACACTAATAAAAATAACATTTAAAATTATAAAAACCTGTAGCGGTAAAAACTTTCTTTTTATTGCGGCATTATTTATCCAACTGATAAATTTATTCATAAAACAATCCCTTACCTATATATATATTAAAATTTCTGTTTACAATATTAGAAACCTAATACTATTATATTTTTTACATTATGATTTGTCAATTTTTTTTATGTTTTTTATCTAATTGTTACATGTATGTGTGATATAATACGTTATATATTATATTGTGTTACTTTTTATGATGTTTAATGCATTAGAATTGAATTTTATTTTTAAAAGAACTATATAAATATAAAACTTTTTATATAGTTAAATTAGTTTTTATTGTAAATAAATTTATATTTTAAAGTTAAAAGGCAATTTTTATGTATTTATCACAATAAAATTACACAATAAAAACCACAGTGGCATCGCCACTGTGGTTTTTGGCATGTATTAATTATTGAACCATTTTTGCAATTTCTGCTGCGAAATCATCTGAGCGTTTTTCAAGGCCCTCGCCTTTTTCAAAACGAACAAATTTTACAATTTCAATATCTCCGCCAAGTTCTTTTGCGCAATTATTTGTGTATTGCTCAACGTTTAAATCGCCATCTTTAACGAAAGCTTGTAATAGCAAGCAGTTTTCTTTATAATATTTGCCAATTCTGCCTTCTACCATTTTTGCTTTAACTTGCTCTGGTTTATTTGCAAGTTTTTCGTCGTTTTCAATTTGTGCTTGTAAAATTTCTTTTTCTTTTTCTAAAACTTCTGCCGGAACATCGCTCTCTCTAATATAAGATGGATTAACAGCAGCAATTTGCATAGCAACATCTTTTCCGTATTCTACAAAGCCATCTTTGTTTGCAACGTCATCACTTGTATTGAATTGCACTAAAATTCCATGTGTGCCGCCGCCGTGAACATATGCAGCGCACACGCCTTCATAGCGTTCAAAACGGCGAATTTGAATGTTTTCGCCAATAACCAAAACTTTATCTTGGCGAGATGCTTCAACAGTTGTTCCATCGGGCATTGTGCAATTTAAAAGCGCTTGTACATCGGCAGGTTTTTGTGCCATAATAACGCCTGCAAGTTCTTTAACAAAAGTACGGAACAATTCGTTTTTAGCAACAAAGTCTGTTTCTGCGTTTACTTCAACAACAACGCCTTGTTTGCCTTTTATATCAGCCTCTGCGTAAACCATGCCCTCTGCTGCAATTCTGCTAGCTTTTTTGGCGCTTTGCGCAAGGCCTTTTTCACGTAAATATTCAACGGCTTTATCAAAATCACCGTCAGATTCTTGAAGTGCTTTTTTGCAGTCCATCATGCCGCAACCTGTTTGTTCGCGTAAATTTTTTACGTCTTGAGCAGTAAATGCCATTGTAAATTCCTCTCTTTTCTACTATTGTATATTTAATTTTGTATAAATTGTAACTCATTAATTTGCAAGGCGTAAAATACACCTTGCAAATTTTAATTATTCAGCTTGTGGTAATTCCTCTTGCACTTCTTGAGCTGCATCTTCTTCGCCTACAGCATCAAAACCTTGGCGCGCTTCAATAACAGCATCTGCCATTGCGCCTGCAATTAGTTTCACAGCACGTATAGCATCATCGTTACCGGGAATTGGGTAATCAATTTCATCAGGGTCGCAGTTTGTGTCTACAATAGCTACGATAGGAATGTTTAATTTAATAGCCTCTGCAACAGCAATGCGCTCTTTGCGAGGGTCTACAATAAACATAACTTTTGGCAATGTGTTCATTTCTTTAACACCGCCAAGAAATTTTTCAAGCTTTTCAAGTTCAAGCTCTAATTTTGCTACTTCTTTTTTGGGAAGCATTTCAAATGTTCCGTCTTCACGCATTTTATTAATTTGTTCCATGCGGTCTATTCTTTTGCGAATTGTGCGGAAGTTTGTTAGCATACCGCCAAGCCAACGTGCATTTACAAAATGCATTCCGCAACGAATTGCTTCCTCATTAACTGATTCTTGTGCTTGTTTTTTTGTTCCAACGAATAAAACTTCGCCGCCCTCTGCTGCTATATCGCGAACAAAGTTATATGCTTCGTCTAATTTTTTTACGGTTTTTTGCAAATCGATAATATAAATACCGTTGCGTTCCGTAAATATAAACCTCGCCATTTTTGGGTTCCAACGGCGTGTTTGGTGACCAAAGTGAACACCTGCTTCCAAAAGCTGTTTCATTGATACTACTGCCATAATTTTTAGCCTCCATTTTAATGTTTTTTCCTCCGTGCTGCTATAAAGTTCACCCACCTTATATGGCTATAAGGCACAGGAAAACAACACAACACGTGCGTATTGCTGTAATAGTATAACATAAAACAGTTATAATTGCAAGCATTTTATACGTTTTTACAGCAAATATTTTTTAATAAATTTTATGTATTTTATTTATTGCTAACACCAATATTATATGTTATAATTTATGTATAAAAGCAAATATGTGTAACGTATTATCGTCACATTTTGCAAAAGGAGGCTTACCGTATGAAAATAACATGTACAGGACGCAAAGTTAATTTAAAAGATGTATTCGAAGAAAGAGTTGAAAAAAGGCTTGCAAAATTAGATAAGTTTTTTTCAAGCGAAGCCACAGCCAATGTAACCGTAACAGTTGAAAAAGATTGGCAAACAGTTGAAGTAACAATTAGAGAGCACAGTTTCACCTATCGCGCAGAAAAAAATGCCGACAAAATGGAAGAAGCTTTTGATGCCGCAGTTGATTTATTAGAGCGTCGCATTATTAAAAATCGCAAACGTTTACAAAGCCGCAAATCAAACCATAATTTTGAAGCTTTTGAACATTTTGAACCTGAAACTCAAAAAGAAGAAGAATTTAACATCATAAGAGAAAAACGATTTTCTTGCAAACCATCTAGCGCGGAAGAAGCAATTTTAAACATGGAAATGCTTGGGCATAATTTTTATTTATTCAGAGATGCAAGCACAGATGAGGTTCAAGTGGTTTATAAGCGCAAAGATAATTCGTATGGTGTTTTAATACCTGAGAAGTAAAATATAACTTTAATTAAATAAAAAATATGCTAATAAAAATTAGCATTTACATGGCACGCAAATTATATAAATAATATAAACAACTAAAGTAAAATGAAGATTATTTATTAAAAAACAAATATTTAGGGGCAATGCCCTCATCACCCCGATACCATTCATTTTAAACCTTCGGGATGATGCAGGTTCATAGCCCCTAAACTATTTATAACAGGAGAATTAATTTGACATTTGATTTAATAGCACCATGTTATTTTGGCACAGAGAGCGCCGCCGCTTATGATTTTAAACGCATAGGCGCACAAGATATTAATATTACCGACGGAAGAATTTCTTTTAAAGGCAATGAAAATATTATAGCCGCCGCAAATTTACACACACGCTGCACAGAGCGAATACTTATAGTTTTAAAAACATTTAAAGCGCCAACTTTTGATGCACTTTTTGATGCTGTAAACGAAATTGCGTGGGAAGATTTAATACCTTACGATGCACAATTTCCCGTAAAAGGCAGTAGCCTTTCAAGCACGCTAACAAGTGTGCCCGCATGCCAAAGCATAGTTAAAAAAGCCATTGTTGAAAGGCTTAAGCGCGGCCACAATGTTAATACTTTACCCGAAAGCGGTGTGAAATACGGTATTAGGTTTTCAATTAGAAAAGATATTGCGCAAATCATGCTTGATACCTCAGGCGCAGGGCTTCATAAACGTGGCTATCGCCGAAATTCAACACTTGCACCTATAAAAGAAACATTAGCTGCCACCATAATTGATTTAGGCCGAATTTACAGCGACACAACAGCGCAAGACCCATTTTGCGGAAGTGGAACATTAATAATTGAAGCCGCAATGAAAGCAATGAATATGGCGCCCGGTTTGCGCAGACATTTTGCAGCCGAAAATTACGCATTTATGCAAAAAGACATTTGGACATACGAGCGCAAAAAAGCAATTGAAGAAGTAAAAAAAGATGCCGAATTTGAGGGCATTGGCTTTGATATAGACGAAAACGCAATTGAACTTGCAAAAACTAATGCAAAATTTGCAGGTGTTGAAAATAAATGTAAATTTTTTACTGCTGATGTTGCTAAATTTTCGCCATCGAGCGCAAGCATAATTTTTACAAACCCGCCTTACGGTGAACGTTTAGGCGATGTTAATTTAGCAAAAAGCCTTGCAAAAACTTTGGGCGAGCGCATAAGTGAAAACCCTGTAAAAAGCGCTTATATTATTACGGCAGACGCTGAATTTGAGCAATCATTCGGAAAAAAAGCAAACCGCCGCCGCAAACTTTACAACGGCATGATACCCTGCCAAGTTTATATGTATTTTTAATTGTTTATTCTTTTAAAAGCGCATACATTTTCATGTCTAAAATTTTATTATTTTTAATCGCATTGCTTTTTAATATTCCCTCGCAAACAAAGCCGTTTCTTTCAAGTATACGGCACGAAGCAATATTATATGAATACGGCTCTGCGAAAATTCTAATTATGTCTGTATTTTCAAATATATAGGAACAAGCTTGCTTAATTGCGCTTGTTCCTATTCCTTTTCCCCAATATTCTTCTGCAATATAATATCCCATTTCGGCTGTTTTGCGGTGGATATTTTCTTTCCTGTGCACACCAATGCTACCAACAACTTTATCATTTACCGTTATCGCAAATGAATAATTAATATTTTCATCAGTTTGAAGCATTGATGTTATAAAATCCTCCGCATCTTTTTCGGTGTATGGAAATGGCAAGCCATCTCTTATATTATCATGTATTTTTTTGTTGTTTAATGCAGCCGCAAGGTTTTTTTTATCTTCTATTTTCCATTTTCTTATACTGCAATTCATAAAAATCTCCATTCTATTCACATCACAAATTATTATGAAAAACCTTCGAAAGAAATGTTTTTTTTATTTACCGTTTCAAACAACACCCTATTTTAATAAGTAAAAAACATGGTTTTTAAGTAATTAATCCAATTTAAATTAGTGCAAAACAATATGTTTGAAATTATATAGCAAATTAAATATCATTTGGTTTTATATAAATATTTGCCATAAAAAACTGAAGCGCTTGCCCTAAATCATAATATTTAGTTGAATCGATATACTCACTCATCGAAATATCAATTTCTATATTTAAAACATCACCATCTTCATCTACACCAATCGGTAAAACAATTTTATACGTAACACCGTAATTATCTTCTTGAGTAAATGCAAAACCTTGTATTCCATTATCGTAATAGATTGCCTCTTGCAATGTAAATACATCTTCGCTATAATACTCATCTGTTAATAAATAGTGAATATATGATTGAGCACTATCGCCAATTAAATAATCGTAATAATCAATATCTAAATTGTAATCTTGCGTATCAACATAAACAACTATGTACGCATTATCGTGCATTTCTATAGAGTAGTACGCGTTATCATCAACACCGGATACATTTAAAAAAACTGAAGCATTTGGATATTCACTAATTTGTATAAATGTATTTTCTTCATTTGTATAGTAAAATCTTTCAGGGTAATCATCATCATAGTATACTTTTTCAAGCTGTGCGTTTTCATCATACCACGAGGGTTTATCAATTGTAATCACAGGTGCGTTTGAATAGTGCGCTTCAATGTCTTGCAATGTAATTTCATCGGGTACAAAATCACTTGTTCCGTAATCCCCTTTTAATTCAAAATTGGCATGATATGGTTCAGAAAAAAATGAAGAAACAGAATAAATGAAGTAATCGAAATCAAAATCAGAAAAAAACAAAAAACCGAACACAACTATTATTATAATAAAAAAACTTTTATTTTTAGCTTTACCTGTTTTAGTTGCTTTTGTATTGTAAGAATTGTTAAATGCATTTTCACTATAAATATTTTGTTTGCTATTTTGTAATGTGCCGTGCATTTGGCTATTTTGCTTATATGAATTGTTATTAATATTATTGTTTGTATAGCTATTATTTTTATAACTTTGTGTTGCATTTGCCTTATATGTAGTGCTTTCGCTTTTATTATAAGCAGAGCTTTTAGCAGTATTTTTTATGTTATACCCACATGCTCTGCAAATAGATTCCCTAGATTTTAAAGGCGAAAGGCACGACGGGCAAACTGTAATTTCTTCATTAAACATCTTCTCTCTCCTTTTAACTTCGGCTTTTATAACGCATTTATTTTTGTGCGTAAAATTGTATATTGCGGCAATTCTTCGGCGCAAGGAATACTAAAAACCATCATTGAATGTGGCGTTGAATTTACCTCTTCACCTACATCATTTAATATATTGCTTGGCACAAAACTTAAAGTTTTACCATTTGGCATAAGCGCTTCAAGTTCATCCCCCAGTGAAAATTTACCTCTTTGTGTGCAACAGGCTATGCCATTTTCCCAGTTATCAACAACGGCAATAACTTCCCATTCTTTTATGTATTTGCCTGTTTTTGTTTCTTGTACCGCACCCTCTTTGCCAAAATAAAAACCGGTTGAATAATTGCGGTGCGAGGTTTTTGTAAGCTCTAAAAGCACATTTTCGGGGCAGATAAATGTTTTATTATTAGCTGTGTTGTAATATTCATCCAACGCCGCTCTATAAGCTGCGGTTGTGCTTGCTACATAGTAAAATGTTTTTGCCCTACCCTCTATTTTTAGGCTGTTTACGCCAGCTTGACATATTAAATCAATAAAAGGTGCTGTGCATAAATCGTTGGCATTTAAAATATAACTACCGCCCACTT
>CAYJGM010000053.1:12468-15301 GCA_964369495.1 uncultured Bacteroides sp.
GATTCCATTTCCACCTACATGGCTGAGTGCACTCGCCTCGGTTTGCATCTCTGCCCGAAAGGTATTGCGAAAGCAAACAACGCCCTGAAAAAGACATGCACATTGCGCCGTGAACAAACGCCTCAATTTCAAGCTCTTCCGGCGTATTATCACGTATTACTGCAATATCTTGCAAAGATAATTCCCTTGCTAAAACAACACGTTTTGCGCCTAAATCAAAAGCGGCATTTGCAGCCATATAATTTGCTATGCCAACTTGGGTTGAAAGGTGAATTTCCATTTCGGGCAAAATATTTTTCACAAGTGCAAGCACGCCTAAATCTGCAACAATAAGTGCATCAATGCCAATATCGCGTATTCGCCTTAAATAATCGGGCAATTTTGCTATTTCTTCATTGGTGGGTACCGCATTAAGCGTTAAATATATTTTTTTATTGTAGCTATGTGCAAAATTTGCACCTTGCGCCAATTGCTCTACCGTAAAATTTTTAGGCGAGGTTCTCATTCCGTACATTTCGCCGCCAACATAAACGGCATCTGCGCCGTATAAAACGGCAAATTGCAAACGCTCTAGGTTGCCCGCAGGCGTTAAAAGTTCTGCCTTTTGCATGTTTGCTCCTTTTTGCATTTAATAAAAATGCGAACCTTCCCAGCTTGGCAAAGTATTCGCATTTTTATGTTTATTTTATTCGTAAAGTTCTATACGTTTTGCTTCGTGAGCATTTACGTCACGATTATAGTAGTAATTACCCTCAGGATCTGTAATAAAGAAATAATATGGGTTTTGTGCATCATAATATTCCGCTGTTTGGTATGCAATTGTGTTTAGCATAGCATCAATTCCCGGATTTGAAATTGGCCCTGCCGGCAAACCTGCCATCTCATAGGTATTATAGCTATCTAAAATATTTTGCGGTATATTGTCCCAACCGCCATAGTACCAAGCAATGGTATTTAAAACATAGTTGTTATCGCCATCGTGTTGGAAATGGCTAGCAGTGTTGCTTTGAAGGCGTGGCTCTATGCTGCCGGGTGCAAGGCGTGCCATAAACACTGCGGCAACGTTTGCTTGTTGGCTTGGGTGGCCTGCCTCTTCTTGAACAATAGATGTAAGTGTAATAAATTCAGATAAAGTAAAGCCCATAGCCTCAATTTGTGTGTACATTTCCGCAGTAAAACGTTTATCAAATTCGGCATAAATTTTTTCAACCATATTATAAACGTCATCACCCACAAAAAACTCATAAGTTTCCGGGAACAAAAATCCCTCGCACGGCATAAAAACATTATCAACAATATCACGCTTATTCCAAAATGTTAAATGGCTAAAATCGCCGTTATTTGCAACATCAATAAATTCTTCAACCGTGCATAAGCCCGCATCTTCCATTCTTTGTGCAAAACTAAGCGCTGTAATGCCCTCGGGGAAAGTAACCATTACTGTTTCTCTGTAATCTTGTGTTTGTTGCATTAATTCAACAATTTCATCGTAAGATAAATCTGATGTTAGCGTATACTGCCCATATTGTAAGGTTGAAGCTTTATCGCTGCGCCCAACAACATAACGGAAAATTTGAGCATTATAAATAATGCCTGCATCTTGCAACGTATTTGCAATTGTAAGCACGCTAGAACCTTGTTCAATTGTTATTGTGCTTTCAATAACATCTCCACGATTACCGGTAATATCGTTTTGAACATACATATATGCAGCTGCTATAGCTATAATAACAGCTAAAAATAAACAAAGCGCAACAATTAAAACTGCCTTGCTTTTATTTTTTCTTTTGCGTCTGTTTCGTGCCATTTTTTTCTCCTATCGGTTTTTATAAATTTAAAATATTTCAATATATTAAATTGTAGGAGATGACACCCACATCGGCTCGAAAAATACACAAGACAATTTTCGTGGCGATGAGGGCACCGCCCCCTACACATTTATAAATATTTAAATTTTATCCAAGCATATTAATTAATACGCCTGCCGCAACCGCACTGCCTATAACGCCTGCAACATTCGGGCCCATAGCGTGCATTAATAAGAAGTTTTGCGGGTCTTCTTCTTGGCCAACTTTTTGAGCCACACGTGCCGCCATAGGAACCGCGCTAACGCCTGCTGCACCAATAAGCGGATTAACTTTTCCACCTGTTAAAATACACATTACTTTTCCAAGTAAAACGCCGCCGGCTGTGCCAACGCAAAACGCAAGCAAGCCAAGAACAATTATTAACAATGTTTGTGCATTTAAGAAAGTTTCTGCGCTTGTTGTTGCGCCAACGGAAATTCCAAGGAATATTGTTACAATATTCATAAGTTCATTTCCGGCTGTTTTTGTGATGCGCTCAACTATCCCGCTTTCTTTCATTAAATTGCCAAGCATTAACATGCCAACAAGCGGTGTTGCTGTGGGAAGTATTAAAGATACAACTATTGTGCACAATATTGGGAAAATTATGCGCTCTGTTTTGCTAACTGTGCGAAGTTGTGTCATAACAATGCTGCGCTCTTTTTTAGTTGTAAGCGCTTTCATAATAGGCGGCTGAATAATTGGAACAAGCGCCATATAGCTGTATGCCGCAACCGCAATTGCGCCTAAAAGTTCGGGCGCTAGTTGCGAGGTTACAAAAATAGCCGTTGGGCCGTCTGCGCCACCTATAATTGATATTGCGCCCGCTTGTTGCGATGTAAACTCGCTAAAGCCTAAAGCCTGGCTTAAACCTGTTGATTGAAGAACAGGGCCGATAACTTTAGCGCCCCAATATGTTGCAAAAATGCCAAATTGCGCCGCCGCACCTAATAGCAAGCTTTTTGGGTTAGAGATAAGCGGGCCGA
>CAYJGM010000053.1:15356-15695 GCA_964369495.1 uncultured Bacteroides sp.
TATGCCAAGGAAAATAAGCGGTGGATAAATACCAAGCTTAATGCCAAGATAAAGCATATCCAAAAGGCCGCCATAATTTAAAATGCTTAAATAATCCGGTTTTCCGCTTTCTGTTAAGAAAAACTCCATATGGATAACTTCACCGAACGGAATATTAGCCAAAAGCATACCAAAAGCTATGGGTAAAAGCAAAAGTGGTTCAAATTGCTTTACAATAGCTAAATAAAGAAAAAAACACGCAACTAAAATCATAACAAGGTAAAGGGGGTTTTCAATTATGCCTGCAAAACCGCTTTCAGAGGCAATTCCCGATACCGCATTTAAAAAACCTTGCATTTA
>CAYJGM010000054.1:0-15670 GCA_964369495.1 uncultured Bacteroides sp.
GTTATTAACAATCAAAACAAAATTGACAGTCCGCATTCTTGTGATATTAAGTTGCGAAAAACACAAGCAAGGAGAATTAACATGAAGATGATATACATAAGAAACAAAAGAGAGCACTTTCACTTTTGTGCTGAAGATAATGTGAAAATTAAACAGGAAGAAAAACCGACAAACCCTTTTGAAAGTTGCGGCAATTGCAAGTATGCAAGCCACGGCTTTATGTGCTACCAAAAAGAGGGAGATTGTTTAAGAACTTTCACAAATAATAAATATAGACAAAGGAGACCTTTATGAATAACAAGGCAGAATTTAAAATAAAAAACGAATTGCAATATTACACTGTACGCATTGCTTTAGAAAAATTAGCGAATGACGGAAAAATCAGTATAGAGCAGAGCAAAAAACTTCTTGTAGAATATGCTAAAAAATTTGATGTTTTGCCGTATGCTGTTTAGTACTTAATCGTATACACTTTGCAAGATTATTGTGGTATGTTGTGTGTGATGAAATAGATGTCAAAAAGGAGTGAACATATGCCACAAGTTATAGAAATAAAACCTACCAAAGTTGATGAAAATACAATTCGAGTAGCCGCTTACGCACGTGTAAGCAGTGACTCTAATGAACAATTAAATTCATTTGCAACGCAGATTAAATATTTTACTAAAAAAATAAATGACACTGAAAACTGGAGCTTTGTTGATATTTATGCTGATGAAGGTATAACGGGAACACGCACAGATGTTAGGCCCGAATTCAAAAGGCTTTTGCAAGATTGTAAAATGGGGCTAATTGATAAAGTGCTTGTAAAGTCAATTTCAAGATTTTCACGTAATACAATGGAGTGCCTTTCTGCTATTAGAGAGCTTACTGCACAGGGTGTTTCAATAGTATTTGAAAAAGAAAACATAGATACCGCCACAACAGGCGGCGAAATGTATGTAAGCATGTATAGCACTTTTGCACAAGAAGAATCAATTGCAATTTCACAAAACTTGCGTTGGGGAATTAATAAGAGGATGAAAGCCGGAAAGTATATAACAAATTGTGCTCCGCTTGGGTACAAGCTTAAAAACGGTAAACTTTTTATTGAAAAAGCTGAGGCTAAAATAGTAAAAAACATATTCGACTATTATTTGTCGGGAATGAGTATATGTACAGTTGCCGATAAAGTGGGAAAAGAAAATAGTTGCTTTGGTAATAAGTCAATGGGCAGAAGTTCTGTTTTATATATTTTACAAAATGAAAAATATATAGGTGACGCACTTCTTCAAAAGTATTACACACCTTTAGAACTCCCCTTTAAAAACATTCTCAATAAAGGCGAGCGCACACAATATTATGTAGAAAATTCTCAAGAGAGCATTATTGATAAAGATGTATTTTATAAAGCTCAAAATTTATTAAAAACAAGAAAAGAAAAATTTGCACATCCCGAATGTGAAGAGATGAAAATTCCTGCAAATTTGATTATATGCAAAGTGTGTGGTACAGCATTTAGAAAAAGAACGCTCAAAGATGGTACAATATCATACGCATGTAAAAATCATAATAAAAACAAAGAAAATTGCCCTGTAATGCCTGTTAATGAAACAGACATTATAAGGGCTTTTCTTATAATGTACAGTAAATTGTTAAATAACAAAGATTTAATTTTAAACCCGATTATCGAAGCGGCACAAACAGCGTTAAAAAAAGAGAGTAGAAACAATGCAAACAAGGCAGAGCTGAATGAGCAAATAGCAGATTTGCTCAACCAAAGTTATGCTCTTACAAGGTTGCAATCAAAAAACTTCATAGATAATGCTACATTTATTGAGCGTAATAATAAATTAAATGCAGAAATCAATAATTTGCGCAGAGCACTTTTGAATTTAAGAGCGCCGAGTAAATTATATGACATCTGTGAAAAAACAATTGCTCTTAAAGAGTGCCTTGAGTATGCCGCGCCGATTATACATTTTGAAGAAACAGCATTTAACTCGGTAGTAAATAAAATTATTGTAAATAATGAAAGCATTTGTTTTGAGCTAAAAAATAAAATGATTTTAACGGAGAAACTAAGTGATGAATAAGAAAAGAAGTATTGCATTTGGCTATGAAATGAGAAACGGTTGCATCGAATTACACGAGCAAGAAAGCAAGATTGTGAAACAAATTTTTTCCTATGCAAAAGAGAATTACACTCTCCAGCTTATTGCAGAAATTTGCAACAAATCAGGTGTTTTATATTTTAATAATAACATTGCATGGTCAAAACATAACGTACGAAGAATACTTGAAAATAAATGCTACTATGGAAACGATGAATATTTACCTATTGTGACAAAAGAAGAATTTGAAGAAGCTTATGAGCTACGAACAGGCAAAGCAAGTACAATTTATAATGATATTAAATTATTGAGAAAATATGTTATTTGTGAAAATTGTGGTGACAAAATTGATATTAAACCTAAATTCCATAAATACATAATTTTTAAATGCAAAAAGTGTAAGCTTGTATATTTGAAAGTAGCTGGAATTGATGAAGTGCAAAACGAAGTTCACAGCTTAATACTTAAGGTTTTGGCAAATTCGGGTATGTTGCATGGTGTAGAGCAAAAAAATAGTAATTCTGCATCACTGGAGCTTATACGAGCACACCAAAAACTTAAATCCGATTTAGAAAAGCCACAAATTGATGAAGACGATATTGTAAACAGCATCTTCAAGCGTGCTGAAGAACAATATGCATTGTGTGAAATGGGAAAATACAACGTATTTACACTCCAATTACAAGAAATGTCTAATAAGGAGCACCCAGTCGCATTTGATAAAGACTTATTTATATCTACTGTAAAAAACATTATTATTGATACTCAAAACAAAATAAAAATAAAGCTCACAAATGGGCAAATAATAGAATAGAGGTTTTTGATATGCCTGAAATGATAATCAGAGAGATAGCGCCAAACCCATTTATACGCGAAAGAGCGGTGAGAAAGAAAAAAGCAAGAGTAGCCGCATACTGTAGGGTTTCCACAGATGAAGAAGAACAGCTCAACAGTTTTCATACGCAGATTAATTATTATACAGAAAAAATTAATACTAACCCAAATTGGAAATTTGCAGGTATTTTCGCCGATGAGGGAATTTCGGGCACACAAACAAAAAAGAGATTAAAATTTAATGAAATGATAGAGCTATGTGAAAAGAAAAAAATAGATTTAGTATTAACAAAATCAATATCAAGGTTTGCAAGGAATACTGTTGATTGCCTAAATTATGTCCGCAGATTAAAAGCAATTGGTGTGCATGTAATATTTGAAAAAGAAAACATAAACACGGGCACAATAAGTAGCGAAATGTTACTCTCACTTTTTAGTGCATTTGCTCAGGCAGAAAGCGAATCTATCAGCATGAATGTAACTCAGGGTATCCGTGGCAATTTTAGTCAAGGTAAATTTGCGTTTAGATATAATAATTGTTTAGGGTACGAAAAAGGTGTTGACGGCAAGCCGAAAATAAAAGAAAGTGGTGCAGTAATAATTAGAATGATTTTTACGGCATTTTTAGATGGTGACAGCTTTCAAACAATAAAAACTAAACTTGAAAGCAATAAAATTTTATCACCATCAGGAAAAGAAATATGGTCTTGCCAAACGATTAAGCGCATTTTATCAGATGAAAAATATATGGGTGACATAAGGCTTCAAAAAACATTTACCAGTGATTTTTTAACAAAGAAAGTTAAAGTAAACAAAGGTGAAGTTACACAGTATTATATTGAAAACAATCACCCTGCAATTATTTCAAAAGAAATGTTTAATTTTACACAAGAAGAACTTGCACGGCGCAAAAGCAAGCAACCTAACACACAAAAACAAACTATAAAAAAGCGTGGCAAACATTCAGGTAAATATGCATTAAGCGACAGGCTGTTTTGCGCAGATTGCGGATGTAAATATCGCAGGGTTACATGGAGCATTCACGGGCGAAAAGAAATTGTTTGGCGCTGTATAAACAGGCTTGAGTTTGGAACAAAATATTGTAGCAATAGCCCGACAATTAAAGAGCATGAGTTGCATAAAGCAATTATGAATTCTTGTATGCAGTATTTGAAAAACACAAAGCAGTCAGGCGATGAACTTCATGAAATCTGCGGAGTATTAGTAAACCCAGACAGTGAAAATGATTTATCTAAGACAGCGATAGAAAAGTTAGATAAACTTATGGAAGAAAAGTCAGCCGAATTTGACCGCTTGCTTGTAATGGTAGCGGAGTGCAGCGAAGAAACAGATGTGCTTGATTTGCAAATAAAACAAATTAGTTATGAACTTGCAGAGCTGCGAAGCCAAAAAATCAAATTGGAAAGGCAAATTGAATCAGCAAGCAAAACCAATAACAACCTTGTGAAAACAGAATTAGAAAACCTTGTTTGCAACGAAGTTTTAAAAACAGAGGTTATAGACAGAGAATTTTCAAATGCACTTGTGGCGAGGGTGATTGAACAAGCTAGTGTAAGCCATGAAAAAGAAATTACGGTTAAATTTGTGGATGGGGTTGTGGTTAAGGTGGGGGGTTAATCATTATATTTTTTGTGTGTGAGTTTATTTAGTCTTATGTGTTTTATCTTATGATAATATATTATTTTAATCAGTGAAAATGAAATTTTAAAAACATATAATATTCATCATATTTTTAATTAACAATAATATCGCATCTCATTTACAATATCTATCTTAAAATTACACAAAATTATATTAAATTATAGATTTTTGTGCCATAGCATGCTATAATTAAAATATTGTAAACGGAGGTGCACAAATTTTGAATAATATAAATGAGCCATGGATTTCCACAAAGGAAATCGCACAGCATTTAGGCGTTACGACTACAACTTTACATAAATGGATTAGAGCGGGTACTATCCCATGCTCAAAAGTAGGCAAGCTTTGGAAGTTTAAGAAATCAGAGGTTGATGCTTGGGTGAAGTCAGGGAATGCTGGGGAGGAGTAAAAAATGGCTAAAAGAAACAATGATTTTTTTACGGAAAAAAAAGATTGGTCCAAAGTTAAAGACGAACTGTTGGGATGTTATCTTAAACCATATATGCAAAAAATATTGTTTACTCGTAAACCAGTATTATATGTTGATTGTTTTGCAGGCAAAGGTATGTTTGAAGATGGAAATCCAGGATCGCCTATAATAGCACTGGATATTATAAAAGAGTGCTTAGATAAAACCACTATATCAAACCCAAATATTCAGACATCATTTATTGAATTAAATCATGCTGATGATTTACAAGAAAATCTTAAAAGCTATCCTTGCACACAAATTATATCAGGTCAATATGAACTTGAAATTGAAAAATTACTTACTCAAAAGATGAGACATAATATATTTTTGTATATTGATCCTTATGGAATAAAAGCACTCAAATATAAATTGTTTCAATCCTTTTCTGAAGATGGTAAATTTAATAGTATCGAATTACTGATTAATATGAATTCTTTTGGATTCATAAGAGAGGGGTGCCGAGTGCTAGGTGCAAGTTTTGAGAATAATGATATTTTTGATGATTTAATAGAGTATGATTCCTCTCTTTTAGAAGTTGGAAATGAATCTGTAGACTATTTAAATGAGATTGCTGGTGGAGATTATTGGCAAACTATAATTCTAGATATGAAAAAAAAGAAAATTACTGCATATGAAGCAGAAACATTATTTACAGAAAAATATTGCGAGAGATTAAAACAAGATTATGAATATGTTCTAAATATGCCTTTAAGGATTAAAAAAGGTCATACACCTAAGTATAGAATGATACACGCAACAAACCATATAGATGGATGCTTACTTATGGTTAATAATATATGCGGACGTTGGCAATATATGCAAGACATTCAAAGTGGTGGACAATTGTGTATGTATGAAGAAAATTACGAAAACAATACTTTGGATATGAATGATATTCGTAAAAAAGTTGTTATAAATATTAAGTCAAATAGTATATTTAGAAGGCTAAATTATCTGAACGCCGATTTCTTTATCAAGTATGGACCTATATGCAAAACAGGAGATTTAACAAATATCTATAAAGATTTAGAAGATGAAGGAAAGATTATAGTTAAGCGTACACCTACGAAGACAGAAAGCGGTAGAGAATCTAAATTTTTTTCTGATGAAAAAGAAAAGGTAACGGAGATTAAGTGGAATATATGAAAACCATAACAAGAAAAACTATGCTATATAAAACAGATGTAGAGTACGGCGACTTTACAATGAATCATGTTCAAGGGTGCTCACATGGTTGCAAATATCCTTGTTATGCTTTTCTTTTGAAGAAAAGATTTGGTACTATAAAAAGCTATGAAGAATGGATAGAGCCTTGTTTAGTTTCCAACACTCTGGAGTTACTACGTAAAGAAATTCCGCGACTAAAAGAAAAAATCAAATCAGTTCAGCTGTGTTTCACAACCGATCCATTTATGCTTGGGTACGATGAAATTATCAAAATGAGTTTAGATTCAATTAAACTATTAAATACTAACGGAATTAAGTGTACAGCATTGACCAAAGGTGTTTTACCTAATGCGCTTGCTACATTCTCAAAAGAAAACGAATATGGCATCACATTGGTGTCATTAGATGATACTTACAGAAAAAATTTCGAGCCAGGAGCATCAAATTGTATTGATAGAATTGAATCTCTGAAATATTTAAGTGATAATGGGTGCAAAACTTGGGTTAGCATAGAGCCTTACCCTACGCCTAATATAGTAGAGCAAGATTTAATTAATATTTTAGAACGAATAATTTTTGTTAATAAAATAATTTTCGGAAGAACAAATTATAGTAAAGATATATCATCATACAAAAACCACAAAGCTTTTTATAATGAGCAAGCACAAATAGTAGTAAAGTTTTGTAGAGATCATAATATAGATTTCCATATTAAAGATGGAACAATAACGGAGGAGTAATCAAATGGACGTCAAAAGAAAAGATAACATGATATTTTCACACATTAGGAAAAAGTGGCTGAGTGAAACACCTGAGGAGACTGTAAGACAAAACTATGTTTGTCACTTAGTTAATGGTTTAGGATATGACGTAGAACAGTTAGATGAAGAAAAACCACTGTTTGATGGTTTGCGTGGCAACGCTCAAGCTCGTGCTGATATTATTGTTTATAAAAGTAAAGCAGACAAGCTGTCTGAAAAAAATCCCGTTATTGTAATTGAATGCAAATCTGATAATGTTAAGATTCGTACTGAAGATTATTTTCAGGGACAAACTTATGCATTTATTTGCCAAGCCAAATTCTTTGTAACTACTAATACAAAAGAAACCAAATATTTTAAAGTGAATCTTGGTGAAACTCCTAAGAAATTGGGCGAGGAAATCATTTCAATTCCTAATGCCTCTGAGATCGATAACGATAAAAAGATAAATGAATTATTAAATAAAACTAAAACATTTACAAGAGATGCTTTTACAAGTGTTTTGTTTAAATGCCATAACATTATTAGAAATAATGACAAACTATCTCCAGAAGCTGCTTTTGATGAAATATCAAAAATTCTATTTATGAAAATAAATTACGAAAGAGAAGCTAAAGGAACGAAAGTTTTTACTAAGCAACAATTTCTTGATGATAACGAGGCCTACGAAAGAACAACTGGCGAAAGAGATCGTAAAAGAGGCACATATAAACCTTATATGCAAGAGCTTTTTTATGATACAAAAGAAATTTATAAAGATGACCAACTTTTTGAAGAAAACGAAGTAATAAAAATCCGTCAAAATAGTTTTGAGTCTATATTAAAAGAGCTCGAAAGTTATAATCTTTCTGATACTGCTGATGATATTAAAGGAATAGCTTTTGAAGAGTTTTTAGGAAAAACTTTCAGAGGAGAGTTAGGGCAGTTCTTCACACCAAGAACAATAGTTGATTTTATGACTACTATCCTTGACCCAATGGAGGGCGAAACTATTTGTGACCCTACTTGCGGCAGTGGCGGATTCTTAATTAAGGCATTTGAGTATATTCGTGAAAAAATCGAGAACGATATCCAAAAACAAAAAGAATCTATTAAGATTCAGCTTATGGATGAAGGATTTAATAATCTTAGTGAAGATGAGAAAAATGAAACTATCGTAAAGATAAACGACTCTTTTAATCTTCTTAGCAAAGAGCTTGAGACTGTACAAGTTAATGGTCTAAAAAGTAGACTATATACACTTTCTCACAACTGTATATATGGTACTGATGCAAACCCACGCATGGCTCGAACGTCAAAAATGAATATGATTATGCATGGTGATGGTCATGGTGGTGTGCATCATCATGATGGACTTTTAAACATTAATGGTATATTTAACGATCGTTTTGATGTGATTTTAACTAACCCTCCTTTCGGGTCTAGAATAGATAAAGATGTAAAGATTTCTACAGCAGATAAATTCACAGACCAAGAATTAATTAAAAAATACACTGAACAGTATGGTGAGAGATATGAAGAAGCATTAAAACAAGTTGACGATAATATCGGCAAGTCAATCCTTAGTCTATTTCCAGTTGGAAGTATGTCAGGACTTACAGAGGTCTTGTTTATTGAAAGATGCATTGATCTTTTAAAGCCCGGTGGAAGAATGGGTATAGTTTTACCTGAAGGTGTGCTTAACACTGCCAATCTTCAAAAAGTGCGTGAACATTTTGAAGATAGAGCCAAGATCATTTTTATTTGTTCAATTCCTCAAGATGTATTTATCGCTGCAGGGGCAACTGTTAAACCAAGCCTTGTTTTCTTCAAAAAATTCACAAAAGATGAAGCTACTTATTACAAGGAATGCAAGGCAAAAGCGAAAGATACTGCCACACAACCATTTAAAAAAGAGTTAATCGGTATAAAGGGTGAATTGAATTTGCTAAGCAAAAGTAAAGAAGACCGAATTAAGCAAAAAGAGTTGCAGCAAAGAAAAAAAGAAATTGATGAACAAATTGAAAACGATGCTAAGCCATTATTAAAAGAATATTTTAATTACACTATTCCTATCGCATCAGTTGAAAAAGCAGGTATCACTACCACTGGTGCAACTTGTAAAAATGAGCTTTTTGAAGTACAAAAAGAGTTTGCAAAATATAATAGCGAGGCAACATTATGGGAAACAGGCCATAGTGAATTTTCTTATACGCTAAAAGGTAATGGTAAAATATACAGAAACTCCGATGGCAAGGAGGTTGAGCTAAAATGGTAGATACAGAATATAATTTTTTGAGATTGGTTGAGTATAAAGATTTTTCAACATGGGCAACTAATTTTTATACAAATCGCAAGTTGATAACTAGCTCATTTCCTCTTATACATCTTTCAAAAATAATCAAGCCTCGTAAAATTAGAATAAAAAATAAAGATTATAAAAAAGATATGGAAATTGTCGAAAAAATTAGATTTTCTGATGGAAAGATTTTTTTTAGAAGCACCCGAACGCCAAAAAATGATCTGTTTTTTTCAGAACAGGGTGATTTGATAGTTTCAAACATAAACTTTGAAAAAGGAGCTTTTGCCATAAATACTTTTGGAGATATCGCTACATCAACTGATTATCAACCATATCAGTTGATGTATGATATTGAGGTATCTTATTTCAATCTAGTACTAAGATCAGAAAAATTTTTAGAAACAGTAAAGAGTGTTAAACCAAAAGGCATGAAAACTCGTGCCAAATATGACTTTATTAAAGAGTTTACTATACCGGTTCCGAAAGAGAAAAACAAACAAATTAAGATAGTGAACAAGTACAACAATACTATTTTAAGTGCAGAAAAAAAAGAAGCCGAGGCAAACGAACTTGAAATAGGGATTAACAAATTATTATTTGATGAACTTGGAATGCAAGAAACAGGAGAATTTTCTAACAAAACAGATAGCTATAATTTTATTAATTTTGTTAAATTCCAAGATGTTACGCAATGGGGTGTAGATTTTATTAAATCAAATACTATATTAAAAAGCAGTTTGTATAAGTCAGTGCGGATTTCTTCGATTTGTGAAGTTGGTAGTGGTGGCACCCCAAATAGAAGCAATACAACTTATTTTAGTGGTAATTTTCCTTGGATAAAAACTGCAGAAGTAGTGGATGAGGAAATTTTTGATACAGAGGAAAAAATTACATTAGAAGCAATCAATAACAGTAGTGCAAAAATTTATCCAAAAGGTAGTTTGATAATAGCAATGTATGGACAAGGGAAAACAAGAGGCCGTACAGCAAAACTGTTAATTGATGCAACGACAAATCAGGCTTGTGCAGTATTATATAATATTGATACAGAAAAAGTTGATGTTGACTTTCTATGGGCTTATTTACAAGGCGAGTATAATAGAATTCGCAGATTAGCATATGGAAATAATCAACCTAATTTGAATGCCCAAATGATTAAAGATTATCCTGTTTTTTTACCACACATATCCATACAGAAAGAATTGTCTAAAAAATTCTTTGATTTAAAAAGCCAAATCAAAAATTTACGCTCGCAAGCCCAAGAATTGAGAACAAAAGCAAAACATGACTTTGAAAATGCAGTGTTTAACATTTAACCATTGGGGAAAGAGAATATATGAGATTGAAATATTTATGGGTAGAAGATTATAAGAACTTGAAAGATTTTAGCATAGACTTCCAAAAAGGTGATGGATTGACTATGCTTATTGGGACAAATGGTAGTGGTAAGAGTAATATAATCGAGGCTATTAGTGCAATATTTTTATCATTAGGTGATCAAGATATAAAAACAAATTATTTAGGATGTAATTTTCTGCTGTGCTATGGCAATGAAGATGGTGTTGTTTATCTGTCTGGCAAAGGAAAAAAAGCAAAGTTGTGTGAGATTTATTATAATGTAGAAGCACCAGAAGAAAAGAAAAATTGGGCCTATAAAATTGAAGGTGCACATAGCATGGGCTTTGAAAATTTACTCGATGCTATATTTAGTAATGAGCACTTTAAATATAACGATACTATTTGCAGTGTTCTAAAGAGAAATAGTTCAACTAATAGTATACCTAAAGTTATAGCTATTTATAGCGGTGAAGAAAGTCGCTTATGGGATGATATTTATGAAAAACCATATAAACGCTATTTAGATGGATTAAAAGGTAAAAAGCCTTTTCAAGATATGAGAATGGCTTATTTGAATAAGCATTACTGGAATATTGCTCTCCTTATAATGTTACTATCGGAAAACGAAAATACTGCAAATTATATACGAGACGAGCTTGTAATTAGAAATGTTAATTCAATAGATATACAGTTCGATTTTAGTAAAGCGAATCAAGAGGAAAATATATCAATATATCAATTTTTAAAACTAATCAATAATAGTGAAGAAGTGCATAAAACCTATACAGTTAAAGAACTACGGGAGTTAATATTTTATAGACAGAGATTGCGTGAAAATGGTGATTTAGATTTTGATACTGGTGGTAATCCAGTTTTATTACGCTCAGGAGCAAATGAAACTGAAGTGTTTTGGTTATTCGTCAATGCTTTCATGCCTAAAAATAGGAAGTGTATAAAGGAGATTTCAATTTCATTTAATGACATGATATCTTTAAATCAATTAAGTGAAGGTGAAAAGAAGCTTTTGCTACTAAACGCTGTAAATTTTTTCATGACTGATAATAATACTATAATTTTACTTGATGAGCCAGATGCACATATTCATGAATCAAAAAAAGTACAATTGTATCGGTCATTGTTAAAAATGAAGTCAAACAATGGACCACAGATACTTGTGACAAGCCATTCACCAACTTTTGTAGATATTACTTTAGATGAACAAGTTATAGCGTTGAGATCAGATGAAGAAGGAAATATTAAGCAGGTTGATGAAAGTAAAATACAACTACTACAATATTTGACAGGTAATCGAATGCATATTTTTAGCAACAAGGAGGTCATATATTGCGAAAGTGGAGAAAATGGATTAGATAAAGGTTTGTTAGAAATTTTATTTCCTAATAAAACAATAATTGCAACAGGTAGCTGTGAAGATGTGATAAATAAAACAAAATTACATAACTCTGAATTTCCTAACGCTGCAATTGGAGTTATTGATTCAGACTATCATAACGAGGATAGAAAAACAGCTCTTGAATCGCACAAAATTTATATGTTGCCAGTCTTAGAAATTGAAAATGTTTTAATGGACTTTGCCATTGTAGAGGCTTTGAAAGAAGCCGTTCTCGCATCTGATGATAATATTAGTCAATTTAAAAATTATTTTTTTGATGAAATTAATAAAAATAAAAATAATCAATCTGCAAAACATACATCCAATATATTTATTAATGAAATCAAAATGAGTCTACAAGCAGAGAATAGAGATGTAGGCTCTTTTAAAGAAAAAGTGCAAAGCATTGTTGATATTAGTAAAATCGACACTCTTTATGCTGATAGACTTTCGCATATTGAAAAAAATGTAAAAGAAGAAAACTACGAAGAGTTAATAAAGCGAATAGATTTTAACCACAATATAGATCGTTTTTTTGCTAAATATCTAATACCCTTTTATTCTCAAAGGGTGCTTAAGTATATTGATACCAATTCAGAATTGCAAAATTCATTAAGGCAAAAATATTATAGTTTTATTAACTGAGGAGGTTGTTTATGAAAATACTTACTGCACAGGAACGTCAAGCTGCAGAAATACTGCTTAAATCAGTTAATCGAGTATCGTCATATACATATAAAGAATTAGGAAATATGCTAACTCCACCTGCACACCCTCGAACTGTCCTACCTAAAATCATAGGGAATGTTAGTTATTTGTGTTTTGAGCTTGGAGTTCCATTATTATCTGTGAAAGTGGTTAACCAAACAACTAATAAAGCAGGGTTAGGGTTTTATAATCTGTACTGCGATCTTTTCCCTGATGGTAAAAATAAAGACCCGAATTTTGTGGAGCGAAATGAAAACAAAAAGATCCGTCTTTGGGATGATTGGACTCCTTTACTTAATTATCTTGATTTGCAAATGACAATCCCAATATCTCCATTAAAGCAAAAAGAAAAAACTTCATATTTAGAGAAACAAATCCGCATTCTTCCTATGTGCAAGTCTTTAGAATTTCAAAATTATAATATAGAAGATATTCAGCAAAAGTATTTTTTAGGAGATTTAATAAAGAAGCAAAAAGGGTTTTACTACTTTCGTGAAGCAGGAATGTATTGTGCAAGCAATTCGGTTATCCTATTTCAGTTTGATAATCAAATTGTAGCTTATGCTGTTTTAAAAGAGATACATAAATATAATGAGTTGTATCCTGATAAATACAAAGGTGCTTTTGAGTTTTTCATTGATAGTATAAAAGTTTTTGAGCCAATTAGCTTTGAAGATATTAGAGATGTAATACCTGAAATAGCTCATTTTTCCCAAGTTAAACAAATTATCAATTGGGAACGATTAGATAGCATAGAAAAATTAATTTCGAAAAAGCAAATGTTATTATATCCTGAGGAACTTCGAATGCAAGAAAAGCAAATCTTTATAGAAGGAGCAAAAAAACAAGTTATAGTGAATGCGTATGAACGTAATCCGTTAGCAAGACAAGAATGCATTAAAGAACATGGTTACAGATGTATAATATGTGGTTTTGATTTCGGCGAAGTTTATGGCGAAGATTTTCACGCGAAAATTCATGTACATCACATAAAGCCACTATACTTGTTGCAAAATGAATATGAATTAAATCCTAAGACAGACCTTGCTCCGGTTTGCCCTAATTGTCATATGGTTATTCATTCTAAGAGTGATGGAGTTTATTCAATAGATGAAGTGAAGCAATTTATTGCAAAAAATAATACATAAATATATTCAAAGTTATGATGGATAAATACCAAAAACTTTTTATTAACATTAAATATTGTAAGTAACAAATAATTTGGGAAATCAAATGGTTATAAAGAGCGCATGGGCTCATTCATTCCAACAAACAAGTGAAAATTAGTTCATCTTTCGAGTAGTTAATAAGTAATTTCAAGGAGTTATAATTTAAGGAGAATGTAAAATGAAACAATTTATTTATCTTGACTATGATATTGTTAATTCAATTATTGCACAATCTGAAAAAGGCATAATTTCACAGCAAACTAATGAAAAAGAAGCAACTGACTCATTAACTAACTCAAGATCAGGTGAAACAACAATAAGTGGTACAGCTGGAGGTGCTATATTAAAATTAGCAAAAGCTGAGGGCAGTTTAACATTGAATGGTAGTATTGGGAAAGAGACTAATTCTTTTATGTCATCTAAAGAAGTTATAGAAAAAACTTTGCATGATGCTGCTTATGATATCGCATATGAATACATGAATCCCAAAAGAGCTGAAAATAGCGAGTTTAATTACGGCGAATACATTGATTTAAGACGGGTATTTAACATAGTTGACTTAGAGTATCTGGAGCGTATATCCTCAAAAGGTAGTTTGATTGATTATATCAAAAAGACAGAAACAGCCAATATAGAAGCACAATTAGGACAGGTTGAAACAAATTTAAACAGAGAACAAATAAGAGCAAATGTGAACAAACTAAAAAATGAAGTTGAAAAGCAGATAGAGCAAAACAACAAAAAATATGATGATTTTAAATCTACGATTGAAGCTTTTAGACAATTAATACCTTACAATAGAATGGCAATTTCACAAGACGGCTACTTGATTCCAATGGATGAAAAATATTTTAGGGTAGATCCCAAAAACTTAGGATTTAAATATGGTGGTGACATAACTTGTGTTGGGGTTGTAACAAATATTATCGGTGAGGCTGCGAACCCAAATGATAGTACTAATATTTTTGCAACGTTACAATTTACCGTAAATGAAGTGTTAAGGTCAATTTTACCTACTAAGGAAAATAATATTTACGTAATACATCCGATTGCTATATATTATAATAGAATTGAGGATAGCAACTAAATGGCAGAAATAAACAATAACTTCAAAATAATAATGTATCAAACCGAAGATGGTTTGACTAAAATTGAAAGCACTTTTGATGTGATACTGTTTGGTTATAGCTTAACCGAATGGCGGAGCTGTTTCAGCGAGATAAAGCCACGATTTCTCACTATATAAAAAATGTGCTTTTCAGAGGGTGAACTATTACAAGAGTTAACTGTTGCAAAATTTGCAACAGTTCAAGCCGAGGGTATAAGACAAATTGTAAGACAGACTAAGTATTACGATCTTGATGTAATTATCTCGGTTGGTTATCGTGTAAAGTCGCTTCTTGTCACACAAATTAGGATTTGGCAAGTGGTGTTTTAAAAGAGTATATGCGCAAAGGTTCTGCGATGAATGATAATGTTCTCGAAAATAATGGCGGAGGTTTATACTTTGATGAGTTGCTTCAAAGAATTCGTAATATTCGTTCGTCGGAGAAAGTTTTTTGGAGAAAAGCACTTGATATTTATGCAACAAGTGTTGATTTTGCCCCGAGAGAAAAACATTCTATGATGTTTTTTAAAACAGTACAGATGTAACTGATTATATAATAGTCAATACGTTAATACATGGAGATAGCCTATTGCTATTTGAATAAGGGTATCTATTTTGTAACCCAAACACAGTCGAGAAGCTCGACACCAAATCCGCCCTTTAGCTTGTGCTAAAGGGTGTTTT
>CAYJGM010000055.1:0-15172 GCA_964369495.1 uncultured Bacteroides sp.
AACAATTCTTAACGACAACTTTATCGCCTTACACGCACTAATGGCGCTGGTAAGCGCTGATTATTAACTTCGTTTATCTTATCAAGGTTTTTTTATTTACAACTTGGCTTATTTTACTTTAACTTTGTAAAATATAAATAACCATGTGCATTCGCACCCACTTTAAAAAGTTACTCATCTTGTAAAATGGCCGAGCCAAAGTCATCGGCATAAAAATCGCAATAAATTGAAACAGCATTAAAATCGTCGCTTTCTTCAAGTTGTATAATAATTGTTTCTTCTCTTAATTCTTCCTCTATTTTCTCTGTAACAAGCTTCGTTTTTTCAAATTTTTCACCCTCGGTTTTGTTTCCTATTGCTATATAAACATCCGGTGCTTTTCCATCGTAATTTACATTTTCAAGCACAAGTGTGTTGTCGCTAAAAAGGCTAATTTGTGCCGTGACACCATGGGATCCGTTTTCAATTACAGCAGTTTTTAAAAGCACAGTGTTGCTTGCCTGCTCTTTTTGGCTTTGAACTTGCTGTGTAGATTGCTGCATTTGCTCTTGTGTTTCATTGCTTTGGCTTTGTATTGTAAGCTCAGAAGATACTGCGTTTTCTTGCTGTTGTAAGCTATTTGGTTCATTATCTTGTGCTGAACAACCAACCATAAGTATGCAACAAGCCAAAAAAACTAAAATTATTCTTTTCATATTATCACCTTGTTTAAATTGTTTATTAATATTATTATCATCAATTCAAAATAATATATCGCAAAATGTTATTTTTTTGCAAAATCTCAAAAAATTATTTATATTTTAAATTACATTAATACTATTTTAATTATATCACAAAATTCTAATTAGTAAATTGCTTATATCAAAAAACAAACATACACACGTTTTATTTTTTTAAAATCAACATTAGTAAAAGTTTGTGAAATTATCTGCATGCATGCTACCATTGCTTGTTTTATTGTGTTTTTCGAAAAGTTTTTAAAGAGGCTATAATTTTGTAATTTCATTTAGCAATAACTTTTTCACACGATAAAAGCAACCGACAAGTTTAACACTGTCGGTTGCTTTATTTAATATGTATTGAATTTTAAAAACGCTTTTAAGTTACAAATAAATTTTTAACTTATTTTGCAGCTTCTGCTTCTGCTTGTGCTTCGCGTTTAATTTCTGCAATGCGTTCTTGAATTTCTACCATTTTTTCTTTTGTTAATGGGTATAACTTCATAGCGATTACATTACATATCCAACCAAAGAATGGTGCGCCGAAGAATAATGCCATTGTTACCCAGAATAATTCGGGTGTTAATGGAGTATCGGGTGTGGGTTGTACTTCTGTGAAGCCAATTGCAGCAATTGCTACAGCAACGATTGTTGATGCAAGTGAAGATATTAATTTATCAACAAAGCTAAACAATGTGCCCATTAAGCCGGGAACATAGCGCCCACTGCGATAAACTTCGTAGTCTGCACAGTCTGCTGTCATAGGGATAACAATATTGCCTGCCATACCGGCTGATACCGCATTAATTATGTGCATAGATGCATAAATTATAGTGAATAATGTTAAACCACTTGAAAAGCTAAAGTCGAGCGTGGTTGGGTCTAAGAACATGAAAGCCAAGAACATTACTACCGCACTTGCCATAGCACCGTATGTTCCATATAAAAGCGCTTTTCTCTGCCCAAGCCTTACAGCAACAAACAATATTGTAACTAGTGTAAGAACTGTTGTTGGTAATGTTAATGTTGCGCTTAGCATAGCTTGTTGATCTAAATTGCCAACAATAATGCCGAAAACCATAATGCCTATAATCGAGTTATTTTTTATGCTCATTGATAGTTTATCGGTTGAAGCGGCAACAACAAGCATTTGAATAGCGCGGTTTTTGCGTAAAACTTCCCAATAATCTTTAAAGCCGATTTTTTGTGCTTTACCTGTGCCAAAGAACTCTGAACGGTCTTTACGCCATAGGCCAATAATGCCAAACACAGCAAACACTGCCGAAACTGCACCAAATATCATCCAAAGATCAACAAAGAAACTGGGGTTTGTGAATGCAACAGCTTGGCCGCCATGTTTAGGAACTAAAACCATAATAGCAATTACAGGAACTATGGAGAATAAGATTGTGTTGAAAATAGTATCGAAAATTGCAAATAACGGGCGTTGTTTTGGATCGTTAGTTAAGCAAGATTGTGCCGATTTTGTAACAACGCATTGTGCGGTATAGCCAATAATATAAATACCGTAAATAACAACATATGCCGGAAAACGTATAGCCTCGGGCATATTTGGTATGGTTAAGAATATTGCACCTGTTGCAATAAACATTATTATTTGGCCAATAACAATAAAAGGCCTGTTTTTGCCGAATTTACCGTTGGTTTTGTCAACTATATATCCAACGAATGGGTCGGTAACGCCGTCCCAAATTCTCATTAAGGTACCAATAGAACCGGCAAGAACAACGCTAACGCCAACAATGCCTGTTAAGAAGTATGAAATATACATAAATATAAACATATATGTATTTGTGGAAGTGTTGTTTAGCGCATAAAAGCCAATCTCCCAAAGTTTAGCGCGGTGTATACCGGTTTGCGGATCGTACAAGGGTTTTTTGCTCATTGTTTTTCCTCACTTTCTTTATAGGAAATAAATTTCCATTAAGGTTGCATCAACAATTCTAAATTTCATGTAAACATTTTATGAACCATTCGTGTACAACCTTGTTTTCATTACTATTTTATCATGTTTATATTTATAAAATCTAGGCTAATGTTGCTGTATTTACATTGTAATTCTTGCTATTTCAAGACTTTCGTCAATAAAGTAGTTAAAAATTTGTCACAATTGCTAAAAACAATTTATTTATAAATTATTAATAAATTAGTTATAATTGTTCGCCAATTTGATATTTACAATATAAAAGCGGCTTTTTGGGAGATAAACTTGTGAATAATGTAAAAAGAATATAATTTTTTATATGTGCAACAATTACAATAGTATTATTGTGCGCTATAAGGTTATTAATTAAAACCTATACCACATTTAAACCCGAAAACAAAGCCACTAAGTTTGTTTTAATCGTTCAAGGTGTTCTTCTGCATCAAATTCTAGTTTTCTTACTCCTCTCGGAAGGTGCCCACCTTTCATAAGAACGAGCGGGCCAATAGCACTTTGCCTTAAAAACGATATGAAGTCGATAGTTTCAAAAAGTTCGCCACGACCAATCTTCAACGCTACATAGTGTATCCAAATCCAAAAACGGTCTTCAATCCACTGTATTTCAGGTGTTGGGAAATGCGCGCTGCTTTTTTTCATTTGCTCATCAACTAAATTTCCTTGTTGCCATAGAACAACAGGGTCTTCAATTCGCTTATGAACATCATCAAGCTTAACAAATTTAAAATCAACGTGAAGTGTATTTTGTTCATAAAGGCATACTAAAAGCCGTGGTTCTCCTACATGTTCGCCTGTGAAAACAGCTATAACATTGCCTAAAGAACGAACTATATCAAAGCGTTCAGCCATAATTTCATCATAGTTTTCATTTGTTGATACTATCACAAAATCAATGTCTGAAAACTCATCCATATCCCCGGTGATAAGTGATCCCCCTGCAAGTATTCCAACTATTCGTTTATCTTTTGAAAAAACATCTATTGTGTTAGAAATAAATTGCTTGTGAATTTTTAGCATAGTATTTTCACCTTTCTTCTTTCATTCATGGAAATTTCAAAATAATTTTATGAAATGGTATATCATAGCCAATTTTATATCGTTACATTATATCATGGTTTTATCAGATTACAAGGCTTATTTCACTGCACTTTAATATCTTAAGCAAACAAAAAAACACTCCGCTGATAAAACGGAGGTTTTAGTATTACTATTCAAAGCAAGCGCATTTGCGTTTTTTACTGAATTTTCTATTTTATTTGTTGCTCGTTGCCATAAAATTTTTTAAACACCCACTTATTATAAAATATTGCGGTATTTCCTACAAACGCCAAGGAATAAAGAAGAACAATGTAAACAGCCTGTGGCATTAGGTTGTAAAAGAAATATAGCGGCGTTCCTTTGCGTCCGGCTACAAAACTATATTCCCAGCCTGTAATTTCATATAAAACCCAACATATAGCCACTAGAATTACAACAGGAATAAAACTTAAAAATATGTCTTTTTTTATGGGTTTGTATCTTCCCGATTTCCAAAGCAAACACGAACCGACAATCATTAAAAAGTGCAGCACAATAGCTTGTATTAAATGGAATGACCAAACAGCTTCGGCCTGTCTTTCATCGAAAAGTGCGCCCGCTATTGCCGCTATAATTGCAAAGGTTGCACAATTTGAAGTAACAGCGCGCCAAAACGTATTTTCCTTTCGCATGAATACGGCGAACGGATATAAAGGGATAAACAGCCTGCAAATATTCAGTGGCAATGAGTTATACCATAATATAGTTCCATAATTCAATAAATCATAAACAAATATAGATAATTGCAAGATAATAAGTACAATGGAAATAATCTTCATGCTAGTATTTATTATTTTATGAGGTATAAACTTTACTATTAATATTACTCCAACGAGCATTGATATTAATGTTGTAATATGTAATAAACTAAACATATTTCTCCTTTTTATTCATTAAAACTTAAACTGTCAACAGTTTTAATGGAAAATATATCTTTTAATGAAACAATGTTTACTATAATGTATAGTGCAAAAGAAATTAAAACAGAACAAACATAAGATTCTATATTTGTTATAGGTTTTAAATACAAATAATACATAACCATACTCTCTAAAGCTAAATCAATAAGCCAAGTTCCGAACAATAGCCCAAGCGCTATTCCAACAACAGTGAGATAAAAGCTCTCTTTATAAATATATTTTGCACATTTAAAAGAGTTTAAGCCCAGAACTTTAAGCGTTGAAATTTCTCGAGTTCTTTCGGTAATATTAATATAAGCAAGGTTATAAAGCACAACAACACCTAAAATTACAGCTAATATTATTAGCATTTGAACTACTGCGTTTAGCCCTAGTGTAAGGCCTGTATATTCATTTTGAAATTCCTGTGAATTTGAAATTCCCAAAAAATAATTTGTACTCATTAAATAGTCTTGCGTGTCATTTAAATTTAACTCTTCATTGATTTTTATGTTAATCCGGTTATATTCAGCTTGCTGCCCAAATAAATCTTCATACTGGCCCGGGGTTAAATAAATATAATTATTAAAATAGTTTTCACTTATGCTTGCAACTTTTACATCTACGGCTTTATTGTTATGGTGCAGTGTTAAATCATCGCCTATATTTATGTTAAATGTAAGCGCAATATTTTGCGTAACAACAATTCCGTCGTTTGGGCTTAAGTAAAACTGTTCGCCTGTTTGCGGCTCGAAAAAGCGAACAAAATCGCTCAAAGCATCAGGGTTTTCAGGTATGAACATATAAACTATCATATCCCCGTTATCTTTGCCGTTGTATTCAAAATCAATGCTGTGTTCTGAAAAGTATAGCTCTTCCCCTATAGGTTTTATAGCTTGTGCCACGTTGTTTTTTTCTTCGCTCATCGCTTTTTCGTTTAACACGGCTGTTGCATTAAATGCGTATATCTTATTAAATTGCAGTGGCAGTACATTTTCAAGAGCATCACCGATGCCAAAGCCTGTTAATAATAGCGCCACACAACCCATAACACCGAACACCGTCATAATTGTACGCTTTTTATATAGAAAAATGTTTCGCACAGTTAATTTATTGAAAAAACCAATTCTTGACCACATCGGTTTTATATGCTCAAAAATCGTCCTCTTTCCGGGCGGCGGTGCTTTTAGCCTCATCAAGCTTGCGCAATTTGTGTTAATTTCGCTAAAACACGCAATTAAAGAGGTAGCCGTTGTGCAGGCTAAGTTAAACACAACGCTCAAAAGCACAAGTTCCGCATGCACAGCTAATATTAATTCGGGCATATTATACATAATTCGATAAGCTTCCCAAATTGCAAGCGGTATTATGGTGAACCCTACCGCAACACCCACTAATGCGCCAAATAAACTTGCAACAGTTCCATAGCATATAAATTCAAAAGCCAGTGCCCATTTTTTATATCCAAGCGCTTTTAATATTCCCATTTCAGTTCGTTTTTCTTGAACCATTCTCGTCATCGTGGCAAGGCAAATTAATATTGCAACAAGGAAAAACACCAGTGGAAAAACCGTTGATAATGTTTCTAAGTCCTGTATTGCTTCAAAATATCTTATATAATAAGGTTGGTCGTGCCTTGTTTGTACCAGCCAAGTGGGTTTTGAAAGCTCTGATAACTCTTGCTCTTTTAGTTCATATTCTTCCTGTGCTTGCTTAAGTGTTTGGTCAAGCTCGCTTATGCTTTCGCTCAACTGTGTAATCTGAGGTGATAAAGTTGTGGCGTTTGCACCTAAACTATCCGCTTGTAAAAGCAATAATTCATATTGTTTTTGCAACAAGGCTAATTGCTCATAGCCATCGTCTATTTCGTTTTTTGCGCTATCAAGTTCACTTGTTGCCTCTTTTACAACAGTATTATAGTTTTCATTTATTCTATCGTTTGCAAGTGCGTTTATTCGTTCTTCGCCTTGGTTTTGTATTTGCCTATATTCGTCGCTATATCCGTCGATGCCATCAGTTGTGTGTTCGGTTAAAAACACTTCCAGATAATATTGTGAGTTAAAGGCAGAGTTTAACACTAAATAGTATTCCTCTAACTGCCCGTTTCCAAGTGAGGTATTCCCAAATTTTTGAGAAGATTCTATATAGTACGGATAAATTACAAGCCCCACAACTTCAAAACTTTTTTGTGTTAGTAAATCGCTCGTGCTTTGTTCGTTATCCTTTGAAATCTCTATCACATCGCCTATCGCATATCCCGATTCTATGTCTGCCAAGCACTCATTTTGCGCAAGCGGATAACGCCCCTCAATAATGATGGGCTCGTTTGGCATATCTTGGTTTTCATCCACCGGCAGGCTGTGAAATCTTACAGGCATAGCTCCGTCTTCACTGTTTGCTAATACATCTAAGCCGTAACCTGCGTAAACTTTTGTGTTTTCATCATTTTTTTCTAAATAGTCTATATCTTCCTGTGAAAAACCAACGCTTGATAATATGCGATAATCCGCTAAATTCTGAGTTTCATAATATATATCCGAGGTATGAAGCATGTTTTTGCCAACGCTTGCAAAACCAATAAACACAGATGAACCCAGGGCGGTAATTAAAAAAATAGTTATAAATCTTTTAAAGCTAAAGCGCAATTCTCTAGCAACATTAAGTATCAGCTTTTTATGTTTCATATATTACCATTCAATTTCATTTACATCTATCGGGTGCTCGTTTATTGTTACACAAACAGCCTCGCCGTTTTTCATCTTTATAACCCTGTTTGCCATGCTTGCAATGCTTTGGTTGTGCGTGATAACAATAACAGTTTTACCTGTTTTTTTGCAAGTGTCCCAAAGTAGTTTTAATATTGTTTTGCCTGTGTTGTAATCAAGTGCGCCTGTGGGCTCATCACACAGCAGTAATTTTGGGTTTTTGGCAAGTGCACGTGCTATTGCAACACGTTGTTGCTCTCCGCCGGACAATTGTGATGGAAAATTACTTGTGCGTTCATGTAAGCCCACATCTTTTAATATTTGTTTGCAATCTACCTTTTGGCTACATATTTCTGTTGCAAGTTCAACGTTTTCTAATGCAGTTAAATTTTGCATAAGGTTATAAAATTGAAAAACAAAACCTATATCATAACACCTGTAATTTGTAAGCTGTTTTTTTGAATAAGCCGCAATATTATTTCCAGCCAATAATACTTCACCCTCATCTGCTATATCCATTCCCCCTAAAATATTAATAAGGGTGGTTTTTCCGGCCCCACTTGGCCCTGATATAACTACAAACTCACCTTGATTTATAGAAAAACTCAAATTATTGAGCGCAACAATAAATTGCTCGCCCATTTTATATCGTTTAGAAACATTTATAAATTTAACATATTCATGCTCATGGTTTAGAGTATTCATTTGTTGACCTTCCTTATCTTTTGGATTATTATATATCTGCTAAAAGCACCAACGATACCCACAACGTGTATTTATTGTGTGAACACGCAACATGTTATTATATATTTTTAAGCATAAATATACATATAAAAACACATTACTATTTTAGAGTGATATTGCAGAAATGTCAATATGATATTTACAGCTTTTCTTTGTATGTGATAGGCTATTTATATCATTCAATCCCACCGCTTGTCCCCTCTTTGTGTTTTTTGTGCGGCCGTTGCACACTTTCATTATGCACAATGAGAGTTTTCATATTTTTCTCACCGCTAAAAATATTTTGTGCCAGCCGTTTAACGAGCTGTTTTTCTATGCAAAAAAACAGGCTTTCGGCAATAAAACCGAAAGCCTGTTTTTAGTTATAATACGCCATATGTTTCTATTTTTAAAATCAACACGCCGGTGATTTGCTTATATAAAATGCATACCATTTGTTTTGCAACATAGATAGTGTTAATAATCAACTCTTTTGCCTTGCACAAGAAGCCGATATGTATTTAGACCAAAGGGTGTGCAAGTAATAAGTGTGCACAGGTCTTCTCCTTCTTTTATTTTTAACAGTTCTGTCTCGCTTGGAAGAACTGTAGCTATATTATATATTTCATATTTAAGTTCTTTGTTTGCAATAGTGATAATAAATTCATCGCCAATTTGTAATTCATCCAGTTTTGTAAACATTTTTGCATTGCTCATGCCACTATGCCCTGCTAAAGCGCTATGAGTAGAATCCCCGCCTGTGGGTAAAGAAGTGCTCTCAATATGGCCAATGCCAATCTGCAATACTTCTTGTGAAATTCCATGATATATCGGCAACAAAAGCGAGAGGCCGGGTATTGAGATATAACCCATCATTCCATCTGATTCATAATTTAACGTGGAATTATAAAGGGCTACTTCTTGCTGTGATAAAACAAAACCATAACCACCATTTTCCCTTACTATCTCGTTATATTGCTCTGCGAACGATAACGCATCTTCTAATATATCAGCGTTTGATTGTATATTCACATCATAAGATTTTATTAATTGTTTATGCTGTATATTTACTGCATGGTTAGATGTTATAGGGTAAATTAGTAGCGCAATGCCTATAATAAGTATTAAAACAGAAAGTAGTATTATAATTTTACGGCTTAGCATTTTTAGTTCCTTTTAATGTAAATGCAAGAACAAACAATCCTATAACAAGAAATAATATCCCGCTTATTATAAGTATAAAATTAGAGTTACTACCTGTTTGTGGCAAAATATGATTCGTGTGGTTAATTAAATCAATAGAAGGGGCTACGGGCGTTGTGCTATTATTGACGAGAATGTTTGGATATCCCTGCAAAAGCTCTGCGGTATTTTCATTATATTCAGCTTGGATTGAAAAATAAGTGGGTACAGTGCTTTTTGCAAAGCCATCAGGCGATTTAATTTCATGCAAATAATATGTGGTATCACTGTTGAGCCCAAGTATATTTATCGACCCTGCTACAAGTGTAGTAGTTGTGGTGCCGCTATATTCACTTGGCGCTATTGTATAATCAGTATCAGAATTTTTAATAAAATCTATTGCGTTTGTAGGGTTGCCATAGGCATCTGTTATAAGCTGGCTATCAAGTGTCATTACAAACTCTGCTCCGTTAAGTTGATGCCCGTCACTATCTGTTTTTGCTATATGTATTTGAAATGTAGAGCTTTTTGTTGTAATTGTAGGCGTATTACCTGTTGAGGATAAATTTTGTGGGTTATTGCTATAAGATAAAAATGCATTATTGTCATTTGTTCCGTTCGGATTAACAACAGCATTTTCGTTTAATATTGCTGTAAAGCTTACAATTAGCGTGTCCGCAGTACTAATTAATCCATCATCAAGCAGTGATAAAATATCAATATCAAGTGAAAAACCGTTGTTAGGGGCAAAATACACGGTTAAGGTGTAATAGTCGGGGGCAATAGTGTTGGTGCCCGCGGCTGTTTGCGCCGACAAGATTAAATCATTATTAAATGTAAGGGAGCTGTCTAATGTGTCGGAAATTATATAATTATAATCAACGTAACCTGTTGTTGCAGGAACAGTTGTTTCGATTTTATATTCAACATCATCTCCGATGGTATGGTCGGAATATCCTGCGAAAATGTCTGTGTTCTCATGATATACTGTCTTTTTAAGGCTTGGCGCATCAAACTTTGGGTTAATTGTTGAAGTTGGATTAACAACAGATAAAGATGAAAGTGCTGTTATTGTACTGTGATTGTCAACACGCTCGCCACCACCTGTTACAATATAATAGCCGGCTAAAGTAAGCGGTATAGTGGCCTGCTCGCCTGTGGCTGTGGCGCTTGCAGATGGTGTCGGAGCAGGGTTGATATCTATGTAATCATTGTGTATATTAGTTGAAAAATCATGCAGTTGTGCAGTAGTTCTATCAGGGCTGCTTAGCCAGTTTAAAAGCTCTGTACCGCTGAGAGAAGATCCACCCGTTGGTGTGTAGCTAACAGCCAAACATGTTGATGGGTTAAATATATAAGCACCATCTGTATTTTCAACAGCCTCAAACAGCAAGTAAGCAATGTAAGTATTGTTGTTTATGGATATAGACGTATTTGTGTTTTGCACTGTAATGCTATAATTATTTGCATATGCTGTAATAAAAACAATTTGCATAAGCAATGCAGCTATTAAAATAGCTGATATTTTTTTTATGTGTTCCACTTTTTTCTCCTTGTTTGGAATAGTATTATAATAGAAGTTGTTGTTAATAGAACGCCTAATGTTATGATGAAAAATAAATCTCCACCTGTTGCGGGTAAAACAATTTGCTCTATTTCTTTTAAAGTGTTTGATAAATTGATAATGTTTTCATTTTGCTGTGATGTTATATTAAATAAATTGCTTACATCTTCGCCGTTTTTATAAATGGCTTGCTCTTGCACCGTGTAAACATAACCTTGCGGCAATTCTTCAAATATATAGCTGAAATTATTGCTTTCATTTAATATAACGGGCTCTTTGTATGGAACTGAATCTTGCAAAAGTTGAACTTCGGCTGAATATCCGCCACTGTCTAATGCAATATTATCTGAGCCAAACCATAATTTGTTTACAATTATTGATATATTAGTTGTAGATGTTGGTGTTTCACCTATAAAATCGTCGCGATGCGTTTCGGAATTTATGTTGATATTGTTAGCAATTATGGTTCCGTTTAAATTTTGCGAAGCTGTAAAAGTTGCACCCTGTGCAATTACGCTTGCGTGCAATAGTGATGCGTTTATAGTTGTGCCGGAATTTTCTAAATAATTATAAAAATTCCAAATCACTCTGCCATTTGTAAATACGTGTGTTTCGCTTGTTGATTGGTTATGTCCGTCTATTGATATAAGGCTTATAGGTAAATTAAGCTGTGATGCCCCTTCACAATCTACATTTATAATAACAGCATAATTGTTTGAACTTAAAAAGCCTTTTACACCTAAATACTTCAGCGAAGATAATTCCGTTGCAGTAGTGTTAAATACACCGCTTTTGGTTGGGTCTGCAAGTTCAATATAACTTTCATCTATACTTCCACCGTTTGTATTAAGCATATTGTTTATATTAGTTTCAGAATATGTGCTTAATTGTGCAGACATAGCCTGAATTTGGCTTTTTACTTGCGTAAGGTCAATAAAAGGCACACTATCATCTACCCATACAGTTTTTGGCCTATCAAGTTTTCTGTTGTTTATGGCTATTGCGTTGCCGTTATCAACAAGTTCAACATTGTTTAAATTTCCAACAGCCAAAACATGGGAGTTTGAAGTTGCGCTACCGGAATTTACTTGCGTATAATTTAATATGTAGCTCAATTCATCAGAGATATTATTTGTACCAAAATTTGCATTTGCATACAAATTATTTGCTAAAATATTGCCATTGGTGTGTGCATTTAAGCGCACTGTATCAAACCCTACAATATGAAAACTTCCTGCTATTCCAAGCGCATTTGAGCTATTATAATATTGTGAAGATGTAAACTTGATAGGCGGTGGGCTTAAAATAATAGGTAAGTTTAAATTATTTTGTAATGGTGGGGTAATTGCCGTGTTTTGTTGCGAAGATGATTGGCTGTTGGCATTTGAGCCATCGGAGTTGCTATGGTAGTTTTCAAAAGAGTTTGAACTATTCACATTGTTACTTGAATTGCTCGAAGCGCTTGAAGTGCTTGAACTGCTTGAAGTGCTTGAAGTGCTTGAACTGCTTGAACTGCTTGAACTGCTTGAACTGCTTGAACTGCTTGAAGTGCTTGAAGTGCTTGAAGTGCTTGAAGTGCTTGAAAAATCGGTTTCATCGATATTTGAACCGGATGAAGAAATTTTCGATGTAGTATTTTCTGGCAAAAAAAACTCAGACGAGAGAGTTTCAAATGAAATAGCTAAATCTGATTGCGGCGCAAATGTATTTAAATTATTTGAGTTTTCAACATCAGCCGCATAAACATTTAATGTTAATAAAAACATTGTTAAAGAAATTTTGCAAATATATTTGAACATTATTTCACCTCTGTTTATTGAGAACTTGCTGTTTTAGTATATTCAAAGTTTGGCATAAAGGTGAGCAAAATTTAATATTATATTTATGCGTTTTTTAATGGTATCACAAAACTCTTGGTATCATAACTTTGCTTTTTAAGCAAAAAACTTAATGTAATGTTCAGCCAACTAAGTTCAAATATGTTTTTTTTTGCAAAAAAGTGTAAACTTCATAAAAACGAGAAAAAAGCCTGCAAATACAGGCTTTTAGGCACAAAGAAAGAGCATGAACTGAATGTTTAAGGTTTAGCTCTGTGTCTTATTCAAATTCGACGAACTGTTGATGTTTTTATCTATATATGTTAAAATGGCATAAAAGATTTTCATGCAAAAAAATGTTTATTACCGTTGTTTTTGAAGTGTTAGCACCGTTTTTCCAAAGTGTTGGTTTAGAATAAAAAAAACTAATTAATTTTTAAACGCGGTTTTATATGAAAGTAAAAAACACATAAAATGCAGGAGGGCTTATGAAATCTGTATTTGTATCCAGCACATTCAGAGATATGCAGGCAGAGAGAGATGCTTTGGCGCACAAAGTTATTCCACAGCTGAATGTATACGCACGGGAATTTGGCGAAAACATTCGCTTTGTAGATTTGCGCTGGGGCGTGAACACGGCAGAGCTTGAATCGGACGAGGGAAGTAAAAAGGTGCTGAAAGTATGCCTTGATGAGATAGACAACACAAGGCCATATATGATTATCCTAATAGGCGAGCGCTATGGCTGGATTCCTCCTGCGGAAATGATAAAAAATGCGGCGGACAATAAAAATTATCCGCTTTACGAGTATGAAAAAAGCGTTACGGAGCTTGAGATTGAATATGGTGCTCTTGCAGAAAAAGGGCAGCTTGAACAATGCCTTTTTTATTTTCGAGAGCCGTTGGAAAGGGCGCAAATTCCAAGCGAAACGCAAGGAACATACATTGAAGAAGATGCGCTTTTAGAAGAAAAACTAGCTGCCCTAAAGGAAAAAATCAAAGCTTCGGGTGCAAGCGTGAAAAATTACGCCTGTGAGTGGAGCGCTGAAAATTCAGCACTCATAGTGCCGCAAAGTTTTTGTGAAATGGTAAAACAAGATGTTCAGGGGCTTTTCGAGCGAGATTTCGAAAAACTGAAAAGCCTTTCGTGGCAAGAGCATGAGGAAATTTCCGCACGTTTATTTGCCGAGCAAAAAGCGGCGCAGTTCTCTGCACGATACCCTGTGCTCGAGAGCATAAAGGCAGCGGTGTGTGATGAAGCAAACAGCCTTTATATTTTAAGCGGTGATGCAGGCAGCGGTAAAAGCACCATGATGGCAAAACTGCTATCGGAGCTACAAGAAAATAACGAAACTTTCTTTTTCAGCTGTGGCAACAGCCGCGCTTCGCAAACAGGGTTTGATATGCTAAAGCAGGCAGTGCATAAACTGGAGAGGCTTCTCGGAGTAAAAGAGCCTTTTGGCGAGCAAAAAGAGGATGAAGATGCGGCGAAAGGCGAGCAAATTGCACAGCCAAAACCGCAGGAATGGACGGAGAAATTCAGCGAATACGCCTATTTGTATGCGCAAACTGCTGAAAAACCAGTGTATCTACTCTTTGATGCACTGGATCAATTGACAAAAGGCGAGCTTGTGGAGAAATTTTCTTGGCTTCCAAACAGCCTGCCTAAAGAGGTAACCGTGGTTGTGTCTTGCCTAAGCTCGTTTAAACTTCCAACGTTTTACCCACTGCAAAACCAAAGCAAAACAGAATACCTCACGGCGCTCTCACACGAGGAAATTCCGCAGATTATTGAGAGTATTGTAAGCTTTCACGGAAAAGAGCTTTCAGATGTTGTTTCACAGGCGATTGCCAATTTACCCGGTTGTGTCAACCCTCTTTATATAAGCATGGCCCTGCAGCGCCTATTGATGCTGGATAGCGATGATTTCGCCGTCATCGCCGAAGATGGTAACGACATGGATGCCATAAACGCCTTTATGCTGAGCCTTATTGCAGAATTCCCCGGAACAGCGCAGGACATGGCAGCTTTAGTGATAGGTGAAGCGGTGGAGAGGATTGATGAGGAGCTCTGTTATCATATTGTATGTCTTTTGGCGTTCTCCCGAAGAGGACTTCGTGAAACGGATTTAGAGGGTATCTACTCTATGTGGGGTAAACGCTTTAGCCGTGTGGAACTCTCTCTTTTAACAAACTATCTCAGTAATTTTTTCCTGCGCCGTGACGATGGTCGCCTCGACTTCACCCATAGGGTAATTCGTGAGGGAATCTTGAGCAGAACGGACGAAAGTGCATACAACACGGCAATATTGGCACATTTATCAAGTTTAGACACCGAGGACAGTGTTAGCCTTTCCGAGATTATGTGGCACGCTTATATGGCAGACGACAAAGACTTTGTGAGCGACTATATTGAGTATATAAAGGGAAATGTACCATCCGCTGTCATGATGGCCGCAAGCGAATTGCATGACATTACGCTGCAAAATACCGCTTGGATGCAAGAACTGATTCAATATGCTG
>CAYJGM010000056.1:0-15055 GCA_964369495.1 uncultured Bacteroides sp.
ACAACTTGCATAAAAAGGCATATTAGATTTTTGCCAATTGCCAGTGCTTTTGCTTTTTTTCACGCTGAAAAGAAGAAGGTTTCAACGCAAACAGCCTTGATAATATGCATCTGCTCAAAAAACAAATTACTCACCTTGCCCAAAAAGGCATATTAGCTTTTCGCCAAAACCCAACGCTTTTGCTTCTTTTCACGCTGAAAAGAAGCATGACACAATGCAAAAAACTTTTATATTTTATAACCGCTTAAAAAATAAATTGTTCGCTTTGTTTATCTCATTGAGGGTTTTTATTGATAACTTTGTTTGTTATATAACTACTCATTATATAAATGGCGTGCCATGCACACGCCAATTTATATTAGCCTGCGACTAACATAAATAACTATGCAAAAAGAAAGTTTATTGCATGCCAGGCTATAGGTACCAAAAGAGAGGGAAGTAAATTTGCGGTTTTTATTTTGCTTTCGCTTAAAAAATTGTAACCTATACATATAACAAGGCAATAACCTACCATGCAAATTTCGTTTAAAAGGTTACCTGCAATAAGTGGCTCAAGCGCATTTGCGGCTAAACTTAAACTGCCTTGATAAATAAAAAGCGGTATTGTTGAAAAAATTACGCCAATTCCAAGCGTTGCGCTAAAAACAATTGAGGCAATGCCATCGAGCAAGCTTTTAATGTATAAAATAGAGGAATCGCCACGTGCGCCGTCGTTAAAAGCGCCTATTATAGACATAGCGCCAACCCCAAAAAGCAAAGTAGAATTTACAAAACTGCGTGCAAAACCGCTTAAATTAAAGCGTTTTTCAACAATGTTTGAAATATTGTTAAGCCTGTCGTCTATACGCAATTTTTCGCCTATAACCGTGCCCACAACAAGGCTGATAATTACCATTAATTCGCCGCTGCTAACAAGTTTTTCACCCTGAACGCTTATCATAGAGGTTATTGCGCCGTTAAGGCCTGTAATTGTAACGGCAATACCTAATGCTTTATGCAGGGCTTTTTCGTAGTTTTCACTAAGCCCTTTTTTAAGCAAAATGCCAATTAAGCTGCCAATAATTATCGCTATAACGTTTACTATAGTTCCTTGCATTTAATTTTCTTCTTTCTTTTATAAAAAGTAATTTTATTTATTTTAAGTTTTATTCATGCATATAAAACGCTTATAATCCCCACAATGAACGGTTTTCGGTAATAACAACATAGATATTTTCACAACAAAGGTTTTCAAAATATTTTTTAAGTTTCAAATTTGTTTCCCATTTAATTTGCGGATACTTGCCATATCTTTTTTTCACATCATTCATTCGTGTTTTCATATCAACAATTTCTACGCCGGCTAAAGCATCGCAAAGTTGAATTAATTTATCATAATCGTCAAAAATCATATTTTCCAAAAGGGAAGAAATATATTGTATATCTTCTTTTTGCATGTCGAAATTTCCGATATAATCGTTGATGTTATGAGTTGAAAATGAATGCGATAAACACACCCTTGCCACTTCATCATAGCCGAGTTTTGCCATATATTTATAGCCATCGAAAATATGCGCAAAGTGCGTTACTCCAAAATTACGCCCAATATCGTGCAATAATCCTAAAACGTAAGCCTTTTCTTCATTCATATTGCACTTTTTTGCAATTTTATGCGCGCAATCTGCCACCGCATAAGAATGTAAAACCCATGCGCCGGGATTGTTTTTTTCAGCTTTTTTTAATATTTCGATAGCTTGGCTTTTTGATGGAAATATAATTTTTCAACCTCCTTTAATATATCTAATGTTTACGTGTTTTCGGTTGTTTATATTTTTTATCTAATTCGGTGCTTCGGTGCGGCTTGCACATGTAATTTGTTAATTAAGCGCTGTTTCTTTGCTAAACAGTGCTTGAACAAGTTTTTTAAGGTTTGCGTTTTCCGGGCTTTCCAATGTTTTATCGCTTTGAATAATATTTTGCGCTTGTTTTTGTGCGGCATATAAAACATTTGTATCTGTCATTAAATTAGCTATTTTTAATGTTGGTAGGCCGTGTTGGCGGTTGCCGAAAAAATCGCCGGGGCCACGGTTTTCAAGGTCGTACTTTGCTATTTCAAAGCCGTTTGATGTATCGCATAAAAATTTAAGGCGCTCTTTTGTTTTTTCGTTTGTGTTATTGCTAATTAAAATGCAATGTGACGCCAAACTGCCACGCCCAACACGCCCACGCAATTGATGAAGCGCCGATAAACCATACATTTCTGCATTTTCTATTACAATTATGTTTGCGTTTTTAACGTCTACCCCAACTTCAATAACGGTTGTGCTAACAAGCACTTGCACTTTGTTTTGTGCAAAATCTTGCATAATTTGCGCTTTTTGCGCCGCTTTTAAACGGCCGTGCATAAGCCCAATTTCAAAATTTGGCAAATGCGGTTTTGCAATTTGTTCGTAATATGTTGTAACCGCTTGCATCTCGGCTTTTTCGGGTTTATCGTCGTCTTCGGCTTGCTCGATTAGCGGGCAAACAATATAAGCTTGCGTGCCTTTTTCTAGCTCGCTGTTTATAAAACCATACATATCTGCGCGTTTTTTAGTTGTTATAGCGTAAGTTTTTACTTTTGTTCTGCCCGGTGGCATTTCGTCTAATATGCTTATGTCTAAATCTGAAAACATTAAAAGCGCCAAAGTGCGTGGAATTGGCGTTGCGCTCATTACAAGCACATGAGGGTTTTGGGCTTTTGCGCTTAATTTTGCACGTTGGCGAACGCCAAAACGGTGTTGTTCGTCGGTTATGCATAGCGCTAAATTGTTAAAATCAACCCCGTCGCTTAAAATGGCGTGTGTGCCAACAACAAGCTGCGCCTCGCCATTTTTAATTTGGTGCAAAACTTCAGTTTTTGCCTTGCCTTTAACATTTGCTGTTAAAAGCACAGTGTTTATTCCGTGTAAATTTAGCATTTTTTGCAATGTTTCAAAATGTTGTAATGCTAAAATTTCGGTGGGAACCATTAAAACGCTTTGATAGCCGTTTTGCGCCATTATGGCAATAGCAGCGGCGGCAACAAGCGTTTTACCGCTGCCAACATCGCCTTGCAAAAGGCGGTTCATTGGCGTATTACTTTTAAAATTATGCGTTATTTCGTTTATGCTTCGCATTTGTGCGCCTGTTGGCGAAAATGGCAAACTTTTGAAAAAATCATCTAAATTGCAATTTTCAAGCATAAAGTTTGTGCTTTTTTGCATGAAGTTGCGCCCTCGCATAATTAAAAGGCCCAATTGAAGCGCTAAAAGTTCTTCAAAAATAAGGCGTCGGCGTGCCTTTTGAACATCCTCGATATTTTGCGGGAAATGTATTAGCCGCAACGCTTGTTCTTTGCTTAAAAGCTTGTATTCTTGCAAAATAGTTTGCGGTAAAGTTTCGGCTAATTCATCGCTATTATTAAGCGCGGTTTTTACACATTTAGACAAATATGCGCCCGTAATGCCTTGTGTTAGGCGGTAAATTGGCATAAACGGCTCGTTTTTTGCGTGTTGCGCATCCAATACAATAGGGTTTGACATCTCACGCGTGTTAAAATTACCGTACACCTTGCCAAAAAAATAATATTCTTCGTTTTCTATTAACTTTTTAGGCGCATATGGGTTATTAAAAAAATTTATGGTAAGCGCGCCTGTTTCATCGGCGCACATAACTTTAAAAAGTTGCGCGCCGCCTTTTAACCTATGCGAAGTTTTGCCGTAAACGCTTGCTTTAACAACACATTTTACATCAAATGGCGCGCTTAAAACAGGGTAAGGCATGGTGAAATCTATATAATCTTTCGGGTAGAAATTTAAAAGGTCTTGCACTGTGTTAATATGCAATTTTGCCAGTTGTTGCGCACGTTTTTGCCCAACACCTTTCAAATAGCAAATATCCATTTTGCACCCCCGAATCATGTTTATAATAGTACTTAATTCGCCGCCCTGATAACAGAAATTTCACGTGCGCCGTCTTTTATAACTTTTATAATAGCTTAAATATAATGTTTGCAATTTATGCAAATGCACAGCATGCAAATAAGCACTTTTTTATAATTAAAACCTTTAAATAAAAATTGCAAAGCAGTAAAACATAAAATTATTATTTTACAAAAAATGTAGGGGCTGATGCCCACATCAACCCCTACAAGCAGGCAAGATATGCCTTAATTGCTTTATTAAATTGTTTGCGTGGCTAAAAATGCGTGCAATAGCGCAGTTTATTCAACGCTTAACATATAATAGTAAACCGGCTGGCCGCCATTCACACACGAAACCTCAATGCTATCGGGGCATTTTTGCTGAATTAAATCAGCAAGCGCCTCGGCATCTGCCTCGTTTATGTCTTCGCCGTAAAAAACGGTTATAAAGCTAGTGTCTTTCTTGCACATATTGCGTGCTAGGCGGTATGTGGTTTTAGCAATGTCTGTTCCAACGGCAACAAGTTTGCCGTTTTCAAGCGCTAAAATTTCGCCTTTTTTTATTTTTTTGCCGTCGAAATCGCTATCACGTGCTGCAAAAGTAATAAGCCCTGTGCCAACATTTTGCGCCGCTTGCATCATATTGCTTGCGTTTTCGTTTGCGCTAACGCTTTCATCAAAAGTTAGCATGGCGGTTATGCCTTGCGGCACTGTGCGTGTGGGAAGCACAACAATTTCACGGTCGGCTACTTTTTTTGCTTGCTCTGCCGCCATTATTATGTTTTTGTTGTTAGGTAGTACAAAAATGGTTTTTGCCGCAACGCTTTGAACGGCATTAACAATGTCATCGGTAGAGGGGTTCATTGTTTGGCCGCCGCTAACAACGGCATCTACGGTTAAATCGCTAAAAAGTTCTTTTAAGCCGGCGCCTGCGGCAACTGCAACAAAGCCGTATGGCCTGCTTGTGTCAACCGCTGTGTATGTGAATTCGCCGTTCGTTCCGCTTTGCTCTGCAAGGGCTTGTTTTTTAAGGCCTTTCGCCTCTTGCTGGCGGCTTAAAAATTGCTCGTGCATATTTTCTATTTTAAAGCTGGTTAAATAACCATGTTTAAGCGCATGTGATACAATTTTACCGGGGTCTTGCGTATGAACATGGCAGTTTATAACTTCGTCGTCTTCAATAACAACAACGCTGTCGCCGTTGCTCTCTAAAAATGCACGCAATTTTTCGGTGTTTGCATCTTCGTTTTTGTTAATTAAAAACTGTGTGCAGTATCCGTTTACAATATCTTCAACATGCATTAATTCATCGGCAAAAACGCCCCTACCGGCCGCATTACTTTGCAGTTTTGCGCTTGCCTCTTGTGCGTTTTGCTCTATTATAATACCATCTTTAAACACGCTTAACATGCCCTCAAACATATATAAAAGCCCTTGGCCGCCTGCATCTACAACGCCCGCTTTTTTAAGAACAGGCAGTTGTTCGGGTGTTTCTAAAAGTGCTTTTTGTGCGCTATCGCAAACAATTTGCCAAAGTTTAACAGCATCTTTTTCTTTGCTTTTTGCAGCAGTTTCGGCCGCAACCCTTGCAACCGTAAGCATTGTGCCCTCTGTGGGTTTCATAACGGCTTTATATGCCGCCGCAACGCCGCTTTCAAGTGCGGCTGTAAGTTCTTTTGCGCCGGCTTGCTTTGTGCCCTCAAGCGCTTTGCCAAAACCACGAAACAACAAGCTTGTAATAACGCCGCTGTTGCCACGTGCGCCACGAAGCATTGCGCTTGCGCTTGCCTTTGCAACTTGCTCGGTGGTTGCGTTATCGCCCATTGCCAAAAGTTCGGGCATGATAGCGCCTATTGTCATGCTCATATTGCTGCCTGTATCGCCGTCGGGAACGGGAAAAACATTCAGCTCGTCAACCGCTGCTTTATGGTTTTCTAAATTGTTTGCGCCAGAAAGCAGACTGTTTTTTAATATATCTCCGGTTATCATTTACTCACCTCAAAAAAGTTAAAGGCCCATGCCTTTTATAAATTAAACTATGTCATCAACATAAACATCAATTTTACGCACTTTTAAACCGCTTGCATCTTCCAAAGCGTATTTAACTTTGTGGGTTATGCTTTGAACAATTGCCGAAATATTAAGCCCATAGGTTACTTTTATGTGAAGTTCAATTCGCAATTGGCCATCGTCTTCGGTAACACGAACGCCTTTATCGGGATAATAAGGGCCAAGCAAGGTGTTTTTTATATTTTCAACGTTTGTTCCCGTTGACATACCGCAAACACCATAGCAACTTTGTGCCGCTGTGCTTACAACGCCGGCTAAATAATCGCCGGTAACCGTTATGCGCCCAATAGGGGTATACAGTTGTATCATAAAAATCTCCATTCTGTGCAAAGCACAAACAGTTTTTAAAAACCTTCATACAAAAAAGGTTTTTTGAATTTGCCGTTTGTGAAAGCACGCTTTAATATAAATTATTAACGTTAATTTTTACGCTTGTTTCATTTATATTTACATTGTAGAAAACCGATTTAATTTTTAATTTCTTTGTTGCTGTGCGCAAAGGCATAAATAAAATTATGGGTTTTTTCTAATTTTTATGCCTTATTATTATATCACAAAATGCATTGTGACACAATGCATTTAATTAAAAAATTTTAAGTTTTTTTAAAATCTAAGTTTTAAGCCATATGTACATTAAATGTTAAATTGGCCGATTTTGGCAGCCTTTATGCCGTAAAAATTCACATTTAATTATGGGTTGTGATTTTTTTATTATAGAGAAAAATTGCTTAAAAACTGTTTGGCTTACGCTTAATCAAAAACAAATTTATGTTCGTTTTCCTCTTCTTCATTGGCACAAACTACTTTATAATCTAGGCTATAAAGCGCATTGTTTGCATCTTTGTAAAAACTGTGTTTTATTCTTTCAAGCACAATACGCCCCTCTTCAAGGCTTGGGGTGTTGGGCAAAAGTATAACATAGCGCATGGCACTGTGCCTTGAAATTGTATCGCCTTTGCGCAATGTGCTTTTTAAGATTAAAAGCAAACGTGTCATGGCTTTTTCTGTTTCAAAAACTTGGTTTGCGCCGCCCAAAGTTTTTACGGTTAAAAGCGCAAGGTGCATATCAACCTTTAAGCGTGTGAAATTGCGCATATAAAGCCTGTAAATATCTTTAAATACAGAGTAATCGCACACCATTATGTTTTCTTTATGCGAGGGTTCTATATTATCGCGCAAATCTAAAAAGATATTTTGTGCACTAAATTCATTCAGCGCGTTTTCGCTTATAAGCTGCGAGTAAAAACTTACAACCTCTTCGGGTGGTGCACTGCCTAAATATTTATCGTATAAATTAACAATGTTTTTGTAATAATTTATAGCCTCTTTTTCCCTGTTGATTTTAACAAGCGCACGCATAAAACACACAATAAAATATTTATCAAGCGGTTGCGATTCAAGCGCAAGCTTGCAAACCCGTGCAACATCAGAATGTTTTTCGACGTTATCAAGTAAAAAAATATATTTTTTTAGCGCATCTATATATAATTCACGTGTTGCTAAACGCTTTTTCGCATATAAATCTCGCATAGAGGAATTTTTTAATAAATCGCCTGTGTAGGTTAAAATAATATCTTCCGCACAAGCAGAAATTTCATCGCTTAAAGTATCCGCAGATTGAAGTTTTTCGCATAATTTTTTTAATGTGTCAATATCAAAAACAATATTGTTGCGGTGGTTCCAAATGCAAGATTTTCCGTTTAATTCAAAAACATCGTCAAAGCCTTCTTGTGCTAAATCGGCTTTAAGTGTATTTAATAAATCAAAAGTGTTTTTTCTGCCACTGCTTACGTTTTCTTCATTAAAAATAATTTTGGTTAGCGTTTCAATTTCAATTTGTTTGCCTATGTTTATTAAAAGGTACTCCAGCGTGGCTGTTTTACCTTTGTTTGCAAACACATTTTTTAAAATTTCTGTGTTGTTTTTTATTATTTTAAAATCACCAAGCAAAAATATTTTAGTCATAGTATAAGGTATCTCCTTTTAAAAAACCGCAACTATCAAAACAATAAATTAAGAAAAATAAACGCTTACAACGCCAACGGCAATTGCAAGAACAAAAAAAGCAACTGCGGCAACTTTTGTATATTTTTCAAGTTTGCCACCGGGGCCGTTTTGCCTGTTTTCATTCATTTCGCCGCCACCGATTACACCCGAAAGGCCACGGCCTTTGCTTTCTTGCATTAAAACAAAAGCAACAATAACAATGCTGCTTAAAATTAAAAGTACACCGCTAACAATTTCAAAAACGCTCATAAAAATGCTCCATTCTGCCGCTGTGCGGCAAATAAAATATTTGTTTGTTTAAAAATACATAAAAATGTTTTTTGCAACAAAATTAAAAGTATATATTTTTATTATATACAAATTTAATATTAACATATTTATATGTAAAAAGCAAGTATCAAGCCATATTTCGGAACTTTGCGCGCAATTTTTAAGTTTTGCTTTTTGTAAAAAAATAAAAATATCGCTTTAATAATGTTTTTTACAATATCAAAATATATTTTAACATTGATTACCACAGCGGTTTTGTGGTATAATTACAACAATATTATTATACGCCGCACATAAAAAACATAAAAATCTGTGCGAAAAATTTAATGTTTAAGCGGCGACAAAAAGGAGAAATAATTGAAAGACGAAAACAGGCAAACTAGTTTGCTTTTTCAAATAATGTTTGTTTTAAGCCTTTGCTTTTTATGTGAAGTTGTGGCAAGTTTTTTACCGTTTACCATACCCGGCAGCATATTGGCAATGGCGGTTTTGTTGATATTATTGTTTTTAAAAGTAATAAAACCAAAACAATTAAGCGCAATTAAAAATTTTTTATTAGCACATATGGCACTGTTTTTTGTGCCTGCGGGCGTGGAAATAATGAATTATATAGAAGTAATAAAGCAAGTTTTCATACCGTTTGCGGTTATTATTTTGTTTACAACGCCGTTGGTGTTTGTTGTTACGGGCTTAACGGTTCAATTTTGGGCAAACAAATTTATTAAACAAAAAGGGGATGAAGAAAATGATTGATAATATTACAAACACGCCGCTTTTTGGGATTTTTCTTTGCGTTTTAACATTTTGGATTGGCACTTTAATTTACAACAAATATAAAAAACCGCTTTTAAACCCATTAATTTTAAGCATTTTAATGTGTATTGCCGCGCTAACTATTTTTAATATTCCGCATGAAAATTTCAATAGCGGTGCGCGCTTTTTAAGCATGATGGTTGCACCGTCTACTGCTATTTTGGCGGTTAATATTTTTGAACAACGCATAATTTTAAAGCAATATTTTGCGCCTGTTTTAATAGGTTGTTTTGCAGGGGCACTAACAAGCCTTGTTAGCGTATATGCAATTTGCCGTTTGTTTTTGCTTGAAAACAGTATTTTGGCATCGCTTTTACCCAAAAGCACCACGGCTGCTATAGCAATAGAGCTTGCACAAAGCAAAGGGGGCATAGCTTCTATAACAGCGGTTACGGTGCTTATAACCGGCCTAGTGGGCGCGTTGGCGGCGCCTTATATATTCAAAGTTTTTAAAATACGAAACCCTGTTGCACAAGGCATTGCAATTGGCACAAGCAGCCATGCATTTGGCGTTACAAAAGCGGTGCAAATGGGCGAAATTCAAGGCTCTATGAGCGGAATAGCAATTTCTGTAACAGGGCTTATAACTGTTTTATTAATGCTGTTTATACCGGTTTAAAAAAGGCCGACAGATATGCAATAATAAATTTAACAGGTGGTGATAAATTCATGCCATTAAATTTAATAAAAAAAAGCGGCAACGCCAAAACAATAAAAAAAGAAAAAATGCCAATATGGGTTATTTTTTTATGGATTGCACTTTGGCAAATTTTAAGCATGATAATAAACCAACAAATTTTATTACCCTCGCCTTTATCTGTGCTTGAAAAACTTTTTTTACTTGTGAGAGAATTTTATTTTTGGCAAGCTGTTTTTTTTAGTATTTTGCGAATAAGCGCCGGGTTTGTTTTGGCTGTTATTATGGGCACTGTGTTCGCATTTATATCGCATAAATTTCTTGCGTTTAAACATATATTAAGCCCTTTTATTTTAATTTCAAAATCGGTGCCTGTTGCCTCGATTATTATTCTTATTTTAGTTTGGATATCCTCGAAAAACATCGCAGTTTTTATAAGTTTTATTATGGTTTTGCCTATTGTTTACACAAATATTTTAAGCGGCATTGCAAATTTAAATGAACAATTGGCGGAAATGTCGCGCGTTTTTAAAATAAAAAGCGGTGCAAAATTGCGCTATATAACTATATTGCAAATTATGCCTTTTTTTGAAAGTGCATGCATGGTAGGGCTTGGCCTTTGTTTTAAAGCGGGCATTGCGGCCGAAGTTATTGGCCTGCCCGATAATTCTATTGGCGAAAACTTGTTTGAGGCGAAAATTTTTCTTGATATGCCCGCACTTTTTGCATGGACAATTGTAATAATTTTGGTTAGCCTTTTATTTGAAAAAGCTTTTGCGAAAATAATTGTGTTTTTTTGCAGGCAGTTAAGAAAGGTGCGCTTAAAATGATAATTTTTGAAAATATATGTAAAAAATATGGCGATTTAACTGTTTTTGAAAATTTTAATTTACAGATTGAAAAAAACAAATTAACTTGCATTATGGGCGCATCGGGCAAAGGTAAAACAACGCTAATTCGCCTTTTAATGGGGCTTGAAAAAGCCGATAGCGGTAAAATTATCGGCATGCAAAATGAAAAACTCAGCGCTGTTTTTCAAGAGGATAGGCTATGCGAAAACCTTGATATTTACACAAATATAATGTTGCCACACCTTAATAAAAAAAGCGAAAAGCCAATTACAAAAGCGCAAATAAAAAATGCATTAAAGCAAATTGGCCTTGAAAATCTTGGCAATAAACCTGTGTGTGAATTATCCGGCGGCATGAAAAGGCGAACGGCTATATTGCGTGCGCTTTTGGCGGATTACGATATTTTGTTTTTAGATGAACCTTTTAAAGGCCTTGATGAAGACACAAAGAAAAACACAATGGAATACTTGCTGAATAATACAAAAAACAAAACCGTAATTTATATAACACATGATAAAAAAGAGCTTAGTTTTATAAACCCTTATAAAATAATAACCCTTTAGATAACGTTGGAATTATCTAAAGGGTTTTAATATTTTATGTAATTTATAATATACTATCTAATTTTACAGCGCCATAATTTCGCACATTTAAAACATAACACGAACCCTCGCCAAAAATATTATCCATTGCGTTTTTATAAACGCTAAGCTCTGATTTTGGCACAAACGCCTGTATTGTTCCGGCAAAACCGCCGCCTTGTAAACGCCATGAACCTTTACCCGAAAGAATATCTTGTGAAATTGCAAGCCCAACGCTAACGCCTTGTTCTTTAACATTTTTTATGCTGTATGCGTTTTGGTTATATTCAAACGAAGAGTGCCCACCAAGCAAAATTAAACTTAAAAACTGCAAAAAATCGCCGTTTTTTACAGCTTCGCACATTTGTTTTGCCCTGCGTGAATCCTCGTAAAAATGCAGTGCACGAAGCAAGGCTCTATCGCCCGCTTCTTGCCTTATTTTACCTATATTCTTTATTATATCGCTTTTTTCAACTTCTCTTAGCACGTTTTTACCAAACACATTCGCAACCGCTTGCATTTCATATTTTATTGCGGCGTATTCATCGGTTAAATTGGCATGGCTGCCTTTTGTGTCTGTAATGCAAAGTGCAAAGCTGTATTTGTCAAGGTCGAACTCAACGCTCTCAACTATAGGGTTTTCGTTGTTTTTAAAATCTATGCTTATCGCGCCGCCAACGCTGCAAGCGGTTTGATCCATAAGGCCACTGGGTTTGCCAAAATAAACATTTTCCGCATATTGGCTAATTTGCGCTATTTGCACGGGCGTAAAACTAAAATTATTATATTCACCGTTTAAAATTGTTCCAATAATAACTTCAAATGCCGCAGAACTTGAAAGCCCCGAACCTCTTAAAACGTCCGATGTAGTGTAAGCGTTAAAGCCGCCAATTACGCCGCCAAGCTCTTTTATTTTAGCACTTATGCCACGAATTAGCGATGCCGAAGTATTTATTTCGCTCTCTTTTATGGATAAATCGTTTAATTCTATAACATCTTCTTTGTTAAATCCCTTAGATTTAACTTTTATCACATCATTATTTGTTTTTGCAACTATTGCAATAATATCTAAGTTTACAGCCGCCGCCATAACAATTCCGTTATTGTGGTCTGTATGGTTGCCGCCAATTTCCGTGCGCCCCGGCGTGCTGTAAATGCAAACGTTTTCGCATTCACCATAGGTTTGCTCAAAGCTTAAAATAGCCTGTGCATATCTTTCGCGCTGTGCAATGCATACGCTTTGTTCTTTAGAATAAAGCTTTTTAAACGCTTCGTCATAATCGCCGTTTTGAATTTTTTGCAATAATATTTTTGTGCTAAACATAAATATAAACATTCCTTTCTTCGAAAGGCACAAAACAACCATGAAAGATGGTTATATTTGCGCCATGTTTTTCGGTTGTTGGGCTTGCCCAACGAGAAAAACGGCTTTTTAATATATTAAGTTTGAAATTTATTTTCAAACTTGCTACATTCTGCAACATTTGGGCTGTACACTTTTTTCAGTATACTTAATTATACCAAATTTTTTACATGAAAACATGGACTTTTGTTGATTTTTTTGTTACAATATTTGCAAGCGGCAAATTATTTTAAAAAGGGGTGCTTGCGCTGTGAGTTCACTATATAAAAAATCTTTTAAACAGCAATATATTGAAAGCGTGGAGCTTTCCGTTTATAATTGCGGCATGCAAAAGTGCGAGCCGCTTTATACTTGGGGCCCCGGCGTGCGCGACCATTATTTAATACATTACGTAATTTCGGGCGAGGGCACGTTTGAAACCCAAGGCCGCGTGCACAATGTTGCAAGCGGCGATGTTTTCTTTGCAAAACCGGGTGAAATTATTACCTACACCGCAAATAAAAATAATCCGTGGGAATATTACTGGGTGGGCTTTAACGGGCCTTATGCAAATAAAATAATGTTGCAACTTCCTTTTTCAAATGAAAAGCCCACACACAAATGCGAAAATGCACAAGAAATTGAAAAAATAATGGAAAATATTTTCACCTCACGCGGCACAAGCACGTTTAACGAAGCGTTAATGGTAGGCAATTTATACATATTTTTGGCTAATTTAATGAAAGCGTGCAAACATAACGAGCAAAGAAATGTAAACTCAAGCGCACAATATGTAAAAAATGCCATTCAATTTATTCAATTTAATTATTCTAACGATATAGGAATAGACGATATATCACGAAATATTGGCGTAAGCCGCAGCCATTTATACCGCGTTTTTATAAATAATGTTGGGCAATCTCCCATAGATTATTTAACAGGCTACCGCATAAACGAGGCTTGTTATCTGCTTAAAAATTCCACGCTTTCCATTGCCGAAATTGCGGTTTCGGTTGGCTTTTTTGATCAGTTTTATTTTTCACGTGTTTTCAAAAAGGCAAAAGGTGTGCCGCCAAGCAAATATCTTTCAACTAACGATAAGCTAACAACTGTTGTACAAACGGAGTAAATTATATGCAATTACAAAAAAACAGCATAATTAAACTTGAGATAACCGCGCTTTCAAGCGACGGAAACGGCATTGGCAAACACGAGGGCATGGCTGTTTTTGTTGCTTTTTGTGCCCCGGGCGATGTGCTTATGGTTCGAATTGCAAAGCTTGCAAAAAGCCATGCGTTTGGTATTATTGAAAAAATTATATCGCCTTCACCGCATAGAATAACGCCAAGTTGCGAGATATTTGGCAAGTGTGGCGGCTGTGCTTTTGCGCATATAAATTATACGCAAGAGCTTTTGCAAAAGCAAAATTTTGTTAAAGATGCCTTTAACCGCATAGGTAATTTACAAATTGAAACGCTGCCTATTGTTCCCTCGCCAAACGAATTTGCCTATAGGAATAAGGTGCAGTATCCTCTTTGCCAAAACGAAAAAACAAACGAAATTAAAGCCGGCTTTTATGCCGCGCGAAGCCACAGGGTTATACCTTGCGATAACTGCGTGTTACAACCGCAAATTTTAAACGATATAACGCACTATACTTGCAAATTGCTAACACATTTTAACATAAGCATTTATAGCGAAAAAAACATTAATGGTTTAATTCGGCATATTTATTTAAGGCATGCCGTTAAAACAGGCGATGTTATGCTTTGCCTTGTAATAAACGGTAAAACTTTGCCACACGAAAAAGAAATTTGCGAAAATTTAACGCAAAAATTTGCGCAAATAAGCACAATTGTGCTTAATATTAACATGCAAAACACAAATGTTATTTTAGGTAAAATTAACAAAACTTTATATGGTAGCGGCGTTTTAGCAGATGAACTTTGCGAGATACCGGTTAATTTAAGCCCTTTAACTTTTTATCAGGTAAACACAAAAGGCGCACAGCTTTTATACGAAACGGTAATTGAATTTGCAAATATTAAACCGCACGAAACTTTGCTGGATTTATATTGCGGCGCAGGAACAATTGGCCTAGCTATCAACAAAAAAACGCCATGTAAGGCTTTAATTGGCGTTGAAATTGTTGAAGATGCCATAAAAAGTGCACGCGAAAATGCAGAAAATGCCAATGCCGTAAACGCACAATTTTTTTGCGCAGATGCCGCAAATGCCGCCGATAAACTTGCAAGCGAAAACTATAAACCCGATGTTGTAATACTAGACCCACCGCGAAAAGGTTGCGATGAATTAACTTTAAACAGCGTTATAAAAATGGCGCCCTCACGCATTGTTATGGTTAGTTGCAACGCCGCAACCGCCGCACGAGATGTAAAATTTATAGCCGAAAACGGTTATAAAGTTAGCGCAGTAAAACCGGTGGATTTATTTCCAAAAACAAAGCATGTTGAAACGGTATGTTTATTGTCCAAACTTAATGTCGACCACCATATTGAAGTAGAATTAAATATGGACGAATTAGATTTGACTTCAGCAGAG
>CAYJGM010000057.1:0-14955 GCA_964369495.1 uncultured Bacteroides sp.
GATAGGTTCTACCGACATAGGCGATTTAAGTCATATTTTGCCGACTATCCAGCCCACTTTCGGTGGCTTTGAGGGCACAGCACACGGCAGCGATTTTAAAGCAATTTTGCCTGAGTACCATCTGTCTTCATTGCCAAAAGCCTTAATTTTAACAGCAATTGATTTATTAAACAATAATAAAGCACAAAAAATCATAGATGAATTTAAACCCGCAATGACAAAACAACAATACAAAAATTATATATCAAAAAAGAGGTAATCCATGTATACAGAAGATAAATTGAACGAGCTTTTGTGCACCCCATCACAAGATTTAATTGATGATATAGCTAAAATAAAAGGCGATATAATGATATTGGGCGCGGGCGGAAAAATGGGCCCAACACTTTGCCTTTTATGTAAAAACGCCATAGAAAAAGCCGGTATAAATAAAAGAGTTATAGCTGTTTCACGTTTCACCGACGAATTTGCGGTTAAATTAATGAGCGATAACAATATTGAAACAATCAGCGCAGACTTACAAGATTACGACAGTTTAAATAATTTGCCGGAAGTTGAAAATATTATTTTCATGGCTGGTTTGAAATTCGGCACTTATGGAAACGAGTGGAAAACATGGGGAATGAATGCTGTAGTTCCATCTTTTGTAGCGCGTAAATTTAAAAATTCAAATATAGTTGTGTTTTCATCGGGAAATATTTACCCACCTGTTGCTCTAACATCGGGCGGTTGCACGGAAGAGCACCCTGTTGCACCCACGGGCGAATACGCTATGAGCGCACTTGCAAGAGAGCGCATTTTTGAGTATGCAGCGCATACATATAAAACCAAAATCTTTGTTTACCGCTTAAATTTCGCAGTAGATTTAAGATATGGCGTTTTATGTGATATTGCAGAAAAATTAATTACAAATAAGCCAATTTCATTGCAAAATGCTTGTTTTAATTTTATTTGGCAAGGCAGTGCCAACGAAATAGCTATCCGCGGTTTATTACATGCAAGCTCTGATGTTTGTGTTATGAATGTTACCGGCCCTGAAACCGTAAGCGTTAAACATGCAGCACAAAAATTAGGCAAACTTCTTAACAGAACCCCTGTTTTTGAGGGCGAAGAAGGTGAAAAGGCATATTTAAACAATGCGCAAAAATCCATTAAAACCTTTGGCTACCCCGAATTTTGTGCAGACGAACTTATTGATATGCAAGCAGAATGGTTTTTAAACGGTGGCAGGCTTTTAAACAAGCACACTCATTTTGAAGAAACAGGGGGTAAGTACTAATGGCAAGGCACGAATTAGCACTGAAAAAAATAGCCGAAGGCCTTGTAATACCCGCCACACCTTTAGCGCTAGGCGATGACTACAAATTTGATGAAAAAACACAAAGAACATTAATACAATATTATCTTCACTCAAAAGTTGGCGGCATTGCAACGGCAGTTCACAGCACCCAATTTGAAATAAGAGATAATGATGTTATGCTTTTTGAACCGCTTTTAAAAATTGTTGCGCAAGAAATTGACACTTTTGAAAAAGAGACGGGCGCAGTAGTAGCTAAAATTTGCGGAGTTTGCGGAAACACACAGCAAGCTGTAAAAGAGGCAAGTTTAGCAAAAGCCTATGGATATGATGCCGTTTTATTAAGCCCCGGTGGCTTAAACCACTTGCCTGAAGAGGAATTGCTAAACAGGGCAAAGCAAGTTGCAAGCATTATGCCTGTTATAGGTTTTTATTTGCAAACAGCCGTTGGTGGCAGAGTTTTCAGCTATGATTTTTGGCAAAAATTTTGTGAAATTGAAAATGTAGTCGCTATAAAATGCGCATCTTTTAACAGGTATACAACACTGGATGTTGTACGCGCCGCCACACTTTCAAGCAGGGCGGATAAAATTACATTATACACAGGCAACGACGATAACATTGTTTTCGATTTGCTTTCAAATTATGAATTTACAGTTGATGGCAATATTTACAAAAACGAATTTAAAGGCGGCCTTTTAGGGCATTGGTGTGTTTGGACAAAAGCAGTAGTTGACATGTTTGAAGAATTAAAGCTTGCCAAAGCTAAAGCTTGCATAGATAAAAAATGGATGACACTTGCCACACAAATAACAGATGCAAACGGTGTTATTTTTGATGAAAAGCACAATTTTCACGGTTGCATACCCGGTTTGCATGAAATTTTAAAAAGGCAAGGCATTTTTAAAAACATAAATTGCCTAAATCCTAACGAGGTATTATCTAAAGGGCAATCAGAAGAAATAGACCGTATTTATTCTATGTATCCGCATTTAAACGACGACGATTTTGTGTGTAATTTTTTAAACACAAAAATTTAAATGAATAGTGAATAAACGCATCTTTTCATTTCTAATATTTTGTTTTGGGTTTAAATATTTGTTTTATCTAAATATGTAGTGCTGCATTAACAAAACCCAAAAACAAAGGGTGTGCTTTATTGGGTCTGCTTTTAAACTCGGGGTGATATTGAACAGCTATAAAGAAGTTGTTTTCAGGCAATTCTACACATTCTACAAGTGTGCCGTCAGGCGAAACGCCGCTTAATTGCATGCCGTTTTGCAAAAACACTTCTCGGTATGCGTTGTTAAATTCAAACCTATGTCTATGGCGTTCTTTTATAATTTCTTCGCCGTAAAGTTTGTTTAAAAGGCTACCTCTTTGGGTTGCACAATCGAAAGAACCAAGGCGCATAGTTCCACCTTTTTTAGTAATACTTTTTTGGTTTTCCATTATATGAACAACAGGGTTTTCACAGGTTTCATCAAATTCAAGCGAATTCGCATCTTTTATTTTACAAACATTTCTTGCGAATTCTATGCTTGCAATTTGCATGCCAAGGCAAATACCCAAAAAAGGTATATTGTTTTCTCTTGCATACTTACATGCAAGTATTTTGCCCTCTATTCCTCTTGAACCAAAACCGCCCGGTATAAGTATGGCATTTACGTTTTTAAATAAACTTTCAGCTGAAGAAACTGTTATAGATTCACTGTCTACCCATTTAATATTAACATTCGTTTCGTAAAAACACCCCGCATGGTTTAGCGCCTCTACAACAGAAAGATATGCATCGTGTAACGATATATATTTGCCCACAAGTGCAACTGTTATTTGCCCCTTAGCGTTTTTTTGCTTCTCAATTATTTTTCGCCAATGCGTTAAATCGCATTCATCTGCTTTTAAATTCAGCTCTCTGCAAACAACGCCGTCAAGCCCTCTTTCATAAAGCATAATAGGCGCCGCGTATAAATTATCAAGGGTAGAATTTTCTATAACACAATCCGGTTTTACATTGCAAAACATAGCTATTTTTTCAAGTATGCTTTTATTTATAGGCTCGTCTGCCCTTGCCACAATTATGTTGGGGTTAATGCCTATACTGCGAAGCTCTTTAACCGAGTGCTGTGTGGGTTTAGATTTATGCTCGTTACTTCCCTTTAAATAAGGCACAAGTGTAACATGAATAAAAAGGCAGTTAGAAAGCCCCACCTCTATTGAAATTTGGCGAATTGCCTCCAAAAAAGGTTGGCACTCAATATCGCCTATTGTTCCGCCTATTTCTGTAATTAAAACATCTGCTTTGCTATGGTTTGCGCCCTCGTAAATAAACTTTTTTATCTCATCGGTTATGTGTGGAATAACTTGTACGGTTTGCCCAAGGTATGCGCCTGTTCGCTCTTTACTAAGAACTGTGTCATACACTTTACCCGATGTTAAATTTGAATGTTTAGAAAGGCTTTCATCAATAAACCTCTCATAGTGCCCAAGGTCAAGGTCTGTTTCTCCACCGTCATCGGTTACAAAAACTTCGCCATGTTGCAGTGGGCTCATTGTTCCGGGGTCTACATTCATATAAGGGTCTAATTTCTGTGCAGACACAGTTATATTGCGCTGTTTCAAAAGCCTTCCCAGGCTTGCTGCTGTTATGCCTTTACCAAGGCCCGATACTACACCGCCTGTTACAAAAACAAATTTTGTCATCTTAATATCCAACCCTCTTTTAAAATTCAATTTTCATACAATTTCAGAATATTTTCTGCAACTTCCCGCCTTGATTCTCTCGTATCCATTGCTTTTTTCTCTATATGTTTATGCGCTTGTTCCTCGCTCATATTTAAATGCGTTATTAAAACAAGTTTTGCCCTGCTAACTATCCTAACATCTTCTAATTTTTTTGTAAGTTTTGTTGTTTTTTGGTTTAGTGTTTTCATTCTATAATAAACAGCTTTGGAAAGTTTAAGCGAAGAATACAGCATGTTTTTATTTATGGGTTTCGCCACAGTAATTATACCGTACTGCTCAAGTTTTTCACTTGTGTAGTCGTATAATTCGCTTTTCACAAAAAACACTACTTGGCTTATATCATTTTTCACAAGTTCAATTGCCAAATTTTCTCCCGATTCATTATGCACAGGGCTATTAATAATGAACAAATCAAAGCTTTGCTGCATGGTTTTTCTGCGAGCTTCGCCGCAAGTGTTCACTAAAGCAATTTTTTTAAAAGATAATGCTTTTAATATTTTTATTATAGGTTCACTGTTTTTATCTGCATAAGAAATAATTAAAGCGCTCTGCAAAAAAACTACCACCAATCTTTTACAATTTCTCGAAATAAGTTTCAATATAATATTTCTGTTTATCTTCTTCTTTATTAAATGCCTCAAATTCCGCTTGTTTAATATCAATATACTTTAAAAGCAACTGCTCGTTTACATGCTCTTTTACAAATTCACTGTTTTTTGTGCTTTCAATTGCCTCGCTCAAATTCGTTGGCAAACTGTTTAGGCCGTTTTTCTTCTCTTTAGTAAACTCAAATAAGTTTTCATCAAGCGGCGCTGCAATTTCAAGGCGATTTTCAATGCCGTATATTCCCGCATTTATTATTAATGCAAATGCCAAATACGGGTTTAGTGCACTATCTGCACTGCGAAGTTCCATTCTTTTGGTTTCACCGCTTGCAACGGGTATTCTAATTAGCTGAGAGCGATTTTGCTTTGACCACGAAATATACATAGGTGCTTCAAATTTGCCAAATCTTTCATAGGAATTATTGTTAGTATTTAAAAAAAGTGTTATTTCTTTAATTTTATCCATAATTCCTGCAATAAAATAATTTGCAAATTTGTAATTTTCGCTATTCTCATCACTAAACAAGTTTACACTATTTTTGTAAAGCGACATATTAATATGCAGCCCACTTCCACTTTTATTTTCAAGCGGTTTTGGCATAAACGATGCAAAAAGCCCGTTTCGTGTTGCAACAGATTTAACAACAGACTTAAACGTCATCAAATTATCTGCACTTGTTAAAACATCGCTAAATTTAAAATCAACTTCGTTTTGCCCGGGGCCCTGTTCATGGTGCGAGCGCTCCGGGTTAAGGCCCATCTCTTCAAGTATAAGGCAAATTTCTCTTCTTATGTTTTCGCCTTTATCCATTGGTGAAACATCAAAATACCCGCCATTATCTAAGGTATCAAGTATGGGTTTTTCGTCTTCAGTGGTTTTAAAAAGGTAAAATTCACATTCTGTGCCTATTTTGCAATCAAAACCCAGCTGCTTCAAATTGTTTACAGCGTTTTTTAATATATACCTTGAATCGCTTTCATAAGGCGTTTTATCGGGGTTTTTTATATCGCAGTAGAACCTTAAAACAGCGTTTACATTTGGTCTCCAAGGCAAAAGCGACAATGTGTTTACATCGGGGAATAGTAACAAATCAGACTTTGCTACGTCAGAAAACCCCTCTATTGCAGAGGCGTCAAACGAAACACCGTTTTCAAATGCGCTTTCAATTTCGCTTGCCATAATAGAAATATTTTTTTGTATTCCAAGAGGTGTACAAAAACTTAATCTTATAAATTTTACGTCGTTTTCTTCTATAAATTCTAAAATGTCTTTGTTCATCATATTGTAAAACTCCTTAAAATAAAAAATCGTCCATCAAAGCTTAGCTATGCAAAAAAAAATTGCAAACCAAAATTGATGAACGCCTTTGTTCTTTAATAAATAATATACTATAAACGCCAAAATGTCAAATAATATTTTTAAAAAAAATTTAAAATAAACGTTGACAAAATAAAAACGATGTGTTAAAATACGTGGCATAGACAACAAAGACGTTGTGAGCTTTTCAGCTTGCGGCGTCTTTTTTTTATTTTTTAAGGAGATTTTATTATGAAATACTGTACAAAATGCGCCATGCCAAACACAAGGCCGGGAATTAGCTTTGATGAAAAAGGGGTGTGCAGCGCTTGCAACCATTACGATAACCGCAATAATATAAACTGGGATAAACGTTTTGAAGAATTCAAAGCCCTTTGCGATAAATATCGCGGCTCGAACGGCCCCGGCGGCTATGATTGTGCTGTTGCGGTAAGCGGCGGAAAAGACAGCCATTTTCAAGTTTATATGCTAAAAGAAGTTATGGGAATGAACCCTATTCTATTTAGCGTTGAAGATAATTTTCCTATGACTAACGCAGGTATACACAATTTAAAAAATTTAAGTGAAGAATTCGGATGTACTATAATTTCATGTAAGCCGAATATAAAAATACAAAAAATATTAATGCGCAAATTCTTTGAAAACTACGGAAAACCAACATGGTATGTTGACCGCTTAATTTACACATTCCCCTTGCACATGGCGCTAAAATTTAATGTTCCAATGCTTTGCTATGGTGAAAATGTAAGTTTTGAATACGGCGGAAATGCCGACGAAGAAACATATAGCGCAAAAGGTCAAATTGAAAACGGCGTTGCAGTTGGTATTCCTATAAAAGAAGTTTTATGCGATGGAGTAAGCGAAAAAGATTTATCTCTTACTATTGCGCCAACAAGTGAAGAACTTGCAAAGTTAGACCCATTCTATATGAGCTATTTCATGCCGTGGAACAGCTATAAAAACTACCAACTAGCAAAAAGCCGCGGCTTCCACGATTTAACCCACGAGTGGAAGCGCACCCACCACGCTGAAGATTTTGACCAAATAGACAGCCGCGCATACCTTGTTCACTCTTGGCTGAAATACCCCAAATTCGGGCATGCCGCCGCAACAGATTACACCTCACGATATGTTCGCTACGGCTTTTTAACAAGAGAACAAGCTATAGACACCATAAAGGCAAAAGATGCCGAGCTAGACCCGCTTTGCATAAGAGATTTTTGCGAATTCTGCGGCTACAGCGAAAGCGAGTTCCACGCAATTGTTGATAAACTTTACAATAAAGATATTTTTGAAAAAGACACTTACGGCAAATGGGTTTTAAAAGATCCCATTTGGAAACAAAAATAAAATATTTCCACCTCACATCAATATTTTATACAACATAAAACGAAAGAAGGCTTTAATTATGAGTAAATTTTTACCTTTTACAGGTTATGAAAAAACATTATCGCTATACCAAACTCAAACTGCCATAAGCGATATTAAAAAAATATTCCAAGAAAAATTGAGCGATAAACTAAACTTAAAAAGGGTTTCGGCACCGCTTTTTGTAGAGGAAGCTACCGGGCTTAACGATGATTTAAACGCTATAGAGCGTGCGGTTTCATTTGATATAAAAGAAACGAAAACCAATGCTGCCGTTGTTCACTCGCTCGCTAAGTGGAAAAGGTATGCGCTTCACAAATACTCATTCCCCGTGGGAGAAGGCCTTTACACAGATATGAACGCCATACGCCGCGACGAAGAAATGGATAACTTGCACTCTATTTATGTAGATCAGTGGGACTGGGAAAAAGTTATTGACGAAAAAACAAGAACGCTTGATAACTTAAAGCAAACAGTTCAGCTAATAGTTGATGCTATTTGCGAAACGCAAGATTTAATTAGCAAGCAATACGGCACAAAATCTGCGCTTTCAAACAAAGTAAGCTTTGTAACAACTTATCAGCTTGAAGAAATGTACCCACAGCTTACACCGAAAGAGCGCGAAAACGTTTATTTGAAAGAACATAAAACAGCATTCGTTATGCAAATTGGTGATTTGCTAAAATCCGGCGAAAAACACGATGGCAGAGCACCCGATTACGACGACTGGGCACTAAACGGCGACATATTATTTTGGAGCGATGTTTTACAATGTGCTTTTGAAGTTTCATCCATGGGCATTAGGGTAAGCCCAAAATCTTTAGACGAGCAATTAACAAAAGCAAATGCAGACGATAGGCGTAAATTTATGTTCCACAAAATGCTTTTAGATGGCAAACTGCCTTTAACAATGGGCGGCGGAATAGGGCAATCTCGCCTATGCATGCTGCTACTGGGAAAAGCACATATAGGCGAAGTGCATGTTTCTGTTTGGGATGAGGCTACGATTAAAATGTGCAAAGAAAACGACATAGAATTATTGTAAGGAGAAGAACATGAGTAATATTCCAAATTTATTTGCAAGCAATGTTTTTAATGATGAGGTAATGAGAAACAAATTACCCAAAGATATTTATAAGGCACTTAAAAAAAATATAGAGCTTGGAAAACATTTAGAAATTGATGTGGCAAACGCTGTTGCAAGTGCTATGAAAGATTGGGCAACTGAAAAAGGAGTTACTCATTTTACCCACTGGTTCCAGCCAATGACAGGCATTACAGCCGAAAAACACGACAGCTTTATTTCGCCGCTTGCCGGCGGTAAAATTATAATGGAGTTTTCCGGCAAAGAGCTTGTAAGGGGCGAGCCCGACGCATCGTCTTTCCCAAGCGGTGGCATAAGAAGCACATTCGAGGCCAGAGGCTACACTGTGTGGGACACAACATCCTATGCTTTTATAAAAGACGATACACTTTGTATTCCAACTGCGTTTTGCTCTTACTCGGGCGAGGCATTAGATAAAAAAACGCCGCTTCTTCGAAGCATGGAGGCAATTAACACGCAAGCTCTTAGGGTATTAAAGCTTTTTGGCAATAAAACCGCAAAAAGAGTTGTTTCAACAGTAGGCCCCGAACAAGAATATTTTTTAATAGACAAACAAATGTTTTTAAAACGTGCTGATTTGATGTATTGCGGAAGAACACTTTTTGGCGCAAAACCGCCAAAAGGGCAAGAGCTTGACGACCATTATTTTGGCACAATTAAGCCAAGAGTTGCCGCCTTTATGAAAGAGCTTGATGAAGAACTTTGGAAGCTTGGCGTTATGGCAAAAACAAAGCACAACGAGGTTGCACCTGCACAGCACGAGCTTGCACCTATTTTTACAACTTCAAACATTGCAACAGACCATAACCAGCTTACAATGGAACTTATGAAAAGCATTGCAGATAAGCACGGCCTTGCATGCCTATTACACGAAAAACCTTTTGCGGGTGTAAACGGCAGCGGCAAACACAATAACTGGGCCATTTCTACAGATACAGGCTTAAATTTATTAGAGCCGGGCGACACCCCCCACGAGAATGCACAGTTCATTTTGTTCTTAACGGCCGTTATAAAAGCGGTTGACGATTACCAAGATTTACTTAGGGTTTCTGTTGCAAACGCAGGTAACGACCACCGCCTTGGGGCAAATGAAGCGCCTCCTGCAATAGTTTCTATGTTCTTGGGCGATGAGCTTACAGCTATTTTAGAATCTCTTGAAAACAAAGAGGAATACAAGGGTACGAAAAAGGCGAATATGGAGCTTGGGGCAACTGTTTTACCGCATTTCCCTAAAGATACCACCGATAGAAACAGAACATCGCCCTTTGCATTTACAGGCAACAAATTTGAATTTAGAATGCTTGGTTCAACATTTTCTATTTCAGGGCCGAATATAATTTTAAACACAATAGTTGCAGAGGTTTTAAGCGAATTTGCAAGCATTCTTGAAAAAGCAGATGATTTTAACACAGAGCTTACAAAACTTGTTAGAAGCACTATTAAAAAACACAAAAGAATTATATTTAACGGCAATAACTATTCTGATGAATGGGTGAAAGAAGCCGAAAAAAGAGGGCTTTTAAATTTAAAAACAACAAAAGATGCCCTACCCGAATTTATAAAGCCGAAAAATATAGAGCTATTTAAAAAGCACAATATCTTCACTGAAAACGAAGTTCATGCAAGGTATGAAATTTTAAGCGAGAATTACCAAAAAGCAATACATATAGAGGCGCTAACTTTTATAGAAATGGTTTCTAAAGATATTGTGGGTTATTCTTTAAGCTTTCAAAATGAGCTGTTAGACATAGCAACAAAAAAACAACAGTTTAACAGCGATGCTTCTTTAGAAGACACTCTTATAAGCAAATGCTCTTCGCTAACTAAAGATATATACGCTTCGCTTCAAAAGTTAAACAGCACTTTAATTGAAGCAAAAAGCATACAGGGCGTAAAAGAGCTTGCTGATTTCTACAGGGATAAAGTTTTTGCACAAATGACTGAAATTAGGCTTATGGTTGACGAGCTTGAGATGATAGTGCCTAAAAAGCACTGGAAAATGCCAACATACGGCGAAATTTTATATAGCGTGAATTAAAAACAAAATTATGCACAAAGAGGTGCGTTTAACTGTTCAAAACGGTTAAACGCACCTTCTATTTTATAGGTTTAAATTTAATTTTAGGAGGATTTAACAATGGAAGCAGTTTTAACGGAATTATATGGCGTGTGGTTTTTGATAGGTGCCGCACTGGTGTTCTTCATGCAAGCAGGTTTTGCAATGGTAGAAACAGGTTTTACACGGGCGAAAAATGCCGGAAACATTATAATGAAAAACTTAATGGATTTCAGCTTCGGCACGGTGATGTTTATATTTATAGGTTTTGCCGTTATGATGAGCGAAGATTATATTTTAGGGCTTTTCGGTATGCCAAACTTTGATATTTTTACAGATTACGCAAACTTCCCATGGTCTGTTTTTATATTCAACTTGGTTTTCTGTGCAACAGCCGCAACAATAGTTTCAGGCGCAATGGCAGAGCGCACAAAATTTAGCGCATATTTAATTTACAGCGCAGTTTTAAGCGCAATTGTTTACCCTATAGAGGCAGGTTGGGTTTGGAACTCTAAGGGTTGGCTTTTTGAAATGGGCTTTATCGATTTTGCAGGCTCTGCCGCAATACACACCGTTGGCGGTGTAAGCGCAATAATAGGTATAATGTTTTTAGGGCCACGCATAGGTAAATATGAGAAAAACGAAAAAACAGGCAAAACAATAGTAAAAGCAATACCCGGGCATAACTTAACCACAGGCGCACTTGGCGTATTTATACTTTGGTTCGGCTGGTATGGTTTTAACGGCGCTGCCGCCACAACTTTAAACGGCATTGGCGGCCTTGCTTCAATATTTGTTACAACAACTATTGCGCCCGCTATTGCCGCTGTTACCACAATGTTCTACACATGGATTAAAAACGGCAAGCCCGATGTTTCCATGACACTTAATGCGGCGCTTGCAGGCCTTGTTGGTATTACCGCAGGCTGTGCTACTATGGACGCCGTAGGCGCGGCACTTGTGGGCTTGGTTTCAGGTTTCTTAGTTGTAATAGCAGTTGAGTTTATTGATATAAAGCTAAAATTAGACGACCCCGTTGGCGCTGTTGCCGTTCATGGTGTAAATGGTATTTGGGGTACTCTTGCGGTTGGGCTTTTTGCAATAGACGGCGGCTTATTTTACGGCGGCGGCGTAAGCCTTCTTTTAGTACAAGTAATTGGCATAGCCGCAATTATAGCGTGGACGGCACTTGCAATGTCTATTACATTTGCAATTATTAAAAAAGTGCACGGCTTAAGGGTTTCCGAAGAAGAAGAAATTTTAGGGCTTGACACAACAGAGCACGGCCTTGATAGCAGTTATGCCGATTTTATGCCTATAGGCATGGTTTCAGAGGAAAAACCTCTTGTTGCAACCCCAAGCGAAAAAGCAATTCCTATTGTGGATAATTCAAGCGGCGTTTCAAAAATGACAAAATTCTCTATTGTAACAAAGCAAAGCCGCTTTACAAAATTAAAACGTGCTTTGGAATCAATTGGCGTTACCGGTATGACAGTAACCAATGTAATGGGCTGTGGAATGCAAAAAGGCATGCAACAATATTACCGTGGCGTTGAAGTAGAAGCAACATTACTTCCAAAAGTAAAAGTTGAAATTGTTGTTTGCAAAATTCCTGTTGAAACTGTTATTCAAACAGTTAAAAAAGCGCTTTATACAGGAAATATAGGCGATGGCAAAATATTCATTTACGATGTTGAAAATGTAGTAAAAGTTAGAACGGGCGAAGAGGGCTATAGCGCTCTTCAAGATGAATAATAAAATTTTGCTTTTATAAAAAAATTCTTACGGTGGCAAATGAAAAAATTTCCCTCAGCATATAATATATGCGCCCTCACGTTATTTTGCAAAATGCCCCGCAAAGATAAAAAGCAGCTTAAGTGCTATCACATAGCATTTAAGCTGCTTTTTATGTTGCATTTATTTTACTTATGTGGTATAATATTAAAAATTTATATTTGCGACAAAGAGGTCGTGTATACTGCGCTATATTTGCGCTTTATGCGCGACCTCTTTTATATATTATACCAAGGAGGGTGCAAATGCAAAACAACACATTATACAACAAAAGCTTTGAACACGATGCCTGCGGAATAGGTGCAGTTGTGTCTATCGACGGCAAAAAAACATATTCCGTTGTTTCAAATGCCCTTGAAATTGTTGAAAAACTTGAACACAGGGCGGGCAAAGATGCAAGCGGACAAACCGGTGACGGCGTTGGAATACTTGTGCAAATTTCTCACGAGTTTTTTGAAAGCTTAAAACTGCCTTTTGAAATAGGGCAAGAGCGCGATTACGGCATTGGCATGTTTTTTATGCCTTGTGAAAAAAGCAAAAGAATGAAAGAAAAAAAGCTTTTTGAACTTATTGCAACAAAAGCCGGCATAGAAGTTTTAGGTTGGAGAGATGTGCCAACAAATTCTGCCGTGCTTGGAAAAAAAGCAATAGAAAAAATGCCCTATATTGAGCAATGTTTTTTAAAGCGTCCAAAACACATTGAAAAAGGCATTGATTTTGACAGAAAACTTTACATTGTAAGGCGAGAGTTTGAGCACAGTGCCACAAGTACATATGTAGCAAGTTTATCGTCACGCACTCTTGTGTATAAGGGCATGTTTTTAGTTGGGCAATTAAGGCAATTTTACTTAGATTTACAAAATAAAAGCTATAAAAGCGCCATTGCTATGGTGCACTCGCGCTTTTCTACAAACACAAACCCCAGTTGGCAGCGTGCGCACCCAAACAGGGTTATTTTGCACAACGGCGAAATTAACACAATAAGAGGCAACGCCGATAGAATGCACGCCAGAGAAGAAACGATGTATAGCGAAGTTTTGGGCGAAGATATTGCAAAAGTTCTGCCTGTTATTAATGGCGAGGGTTCTGATTCCGCCATGCTTGACAACACACTTGAATTTTTATATATGAACGGCGTAGATTTACCGCTTGCTGTTATGATGGCAATACCCGAGCCATGGAAAAACAACAAATACATGAGCAAGAGCAAACGAGATTTTTATCGCTATTACGCCACAATGATGGAACCGTGGGACGGCCCTGCCGCAATTCTTTTTTCAGATGGTGATATTATGGGCGCTGTTTTAGACAGAAACGGCCTTCGCCCTTCACGCTACTATATACTTGATGATAACACGCTTGTTTTATCATCTGAAGTTGGCGTTTTAGATATTAACCCTGAAAAAATAGTTGAAAAATTAAGGCTCGAGCCCGGCAAAATGCTTTTAGTTGACACCGTTAATAAAAAGTTGATATCTGATGAGGAATGTAAAAATTATTATGCAAACAAAAAGCCTTATGGTGAATGGCTTGACACTAACCTTGTAAAGCTAAAAGACTTGCAAGTGCCAAACAAAAAAATGCCAACACACACACAGGCACAGCGAGATAAATTGTACAAGGTTTTTGCATATTCTTACGAAGATGTAAAAAACAATATTTTGCCTATGGCAAAAAATGGTGTAGAGCCAACTTCTGCAATGGGCACAGATATCCCCCTTGCTGTTTTAAGCGATAAACATCAGCCTTTATTTAGGTATTTCAAACAGCTTTTTGCGCAAGTTACAAACCCTCCTATAGATTCACTGCGCGAGGAAATTGTAACCGACACAACAGTGTACATTGGTAAAGACGGCAATTTACTTTGCGACAGCGCCCAAAACTGCAATGTTTTGGAAGTAAACAACCCCATTTTAACAGCGACAGATTTAGCAAAAATTAAAGCCATAAATATAGATGGATTTAACGTTAAAACCGTTTCACTGCTTTATTATAAAAACACTTCGCTTGAAAGGGCTATAGAGCAACTTTTTGTAAAGTGTGATAAAGCATACAGTGAGGGCGCTAATATTATAGTTTTGTCTGATAGAGGCGTTGATGAAAACCATGTTGCTATCCCCTCGCTATTAGCTGTTAGTGCCATGGAGCAATATTTAATTAGAACTAAAAAACGCACGGCTGTTTCTATAATTTTAGAAAGCGGCGAAGTTCGAGATGTTCACCAGTTTGCAACGCTTTTAGGTTATGGCGCAAGGGCAATTAACCCATATTTAGCCCACGAATGTATAGCGGAGTTAATTGATAAAAAAATACTGGACAAAGATATTTTTACCTCTATTAGCGATTACAACCATGCTGTTTTACATGGTATTGTTAAAGTTTCCGCAAAAATGGGTATATCTGCAATTCAAAGTTATCAATCGGCGCAAATATTCGAGGCAGTTGGAATTAACAAGCATGTAATAGACAAATACTTTACAAACACAGTTAGCAGAGTTGGAGGCATTGGCCTTAAAGAAATAGAAGAAGGCATTGAATTTAGGCACTCGAAAGCATTTGATCCCCTTGGCCTTGGTGTTGATAACACGCTTGATAGCATGGGTTATTCAAAGCTGATTAACGGCGAGGATAAAGAAGATCATCTTTACAGTCCTGAAATCATAATTG
>CAYJGM010000058.1:0-14776 GCA_964369495.1 uncultured Bacteroides sp.
GGTTCGCAACAAAGAACAATCACAATCGCTTGCTAACAGTTAGAATGACATACGCTCACGATTACATTGTACTAATTGTTGCTAAAAGGTGCTAGTGTTTATGTATTTTTATCCTATATTAGTTTTGTTTTAACGCTCGCTGTTAATTTTTAATTTCGTGAATTGCATTTTAGATTTATTTTATTTGTTTTCAATATTGCATTTAACCTATAAATTTTAAACAAAAAATTATTTTAATTTTAAATGTCAATTTTTATATTTGGCCTGTCTTGGTCGCCATCTGCTTTAAACATAGCAAAGTTTTCATCATCGCTTGTGAAAAAATAATATTCTGTGTTTTCATAAAGTGGCGGCGTTAAATAATTAGGTATAATATTTTTGCTGTTTTCGCCCCTTTTGCAAAAGCCGGCGGCCGCGAAAACATCTTCGCTAAAGCCATAGCAGTAACAATCGGCATACTCGGCTTTTTTTTCTTGCATAAGTGCATCAATTGCCGTGCCACATTGTGCAAAAATTTCGCTATTTCCAATAAAATCTAAAATTCTAAGCACATTTGTGCCGTTTACGCCCACCGTTCTCGCTATAAAAAGCGCAAGCGGTTTTTTGTTTTCATAAACACCGTAAACTTCGTATTTTTGATGTGGAAAATTAAAATATCGCCTTTTAATATACCATAAATCTTTGTGTGGTTTATAAAAATTCGCATTATCTATAAAGGTAAACTTCTCGCTTAACTCGTTTTCGCTTTTTATTAATTTAAACGTTATTTCGCTATTTTTATAGGGTAAAATATTCGCATTTTCTATTTTTGCAACTTTATAGCCGGCTTTATTTGTTTTTTTGCAAAGCCTGTAAAAATGCGGCAAACGCATGGCTTTATAGCCTAAAAATTCATAAAAAGCCATTGTGTTTTTACGTATATTGTTGCATGCTACAAGTTTTGCGTTTGTAAGCTTTGGCAAAGCGTGCATAAGCTCTAGGCCAATGCCGTTTTTGCCTTTTTTTGCGCACCAAATACTTGCCCAAATTTGCACTTGCTCGCTGTTATTGGCATAAATATAACCTACTATCGCTAAAATTTCGCCGTTTTCGCTTGCGGTGGCAAATTGCAAATTTTTGCTGTTTTTTGCTTTGTAATAAAAATTGTAAAATTCTTCGTTGTGAATAAGCACATGCTTTTCACCCCAGTTTTCGTCCATAAACTTTACAATTTTAAGCTTATCTTCGGTTTTGCACAGCGCAAATTTTATGTTCATAAAATTGCGCTCCCGCCGGTTATCGGCAAGTTTACGCCCGTTATAAATGCGGCTTGCTCGCTTAATAAAAATGCCATTGCCGGCACAACATCGTCAACGGTTGCGTTGCGCTTTAATGGGTGTGCCTCGGCGGCGGCTTGAATGATTAAATCGCTTGTGTCGGTTAAAAAAGAGGTTTGCATCATGCTTGGCATTACGCTGTTTACGGTTATACCAAAGCTTGCGTAATCTGCGGCAAGGCTTTTTGCAAGCCCCATTAATGCGCTTTTTGCCATTATGTATGCCGCTGTATTTTTTGGCGGCGCGCCCATTAAATAAGACGTTAGCATAAACAAAACACTGCCACGTTTTTGTTTTGCCATTAGCGGTAAAAATGTTTTGCAAATTTTAATTGCGCTGTTTATTTGCACTTGCATATCAAGCCAAAAACGCTCTTCATCAAATTTTTTAAAGTTTTTATTAATTACCCTTAACGCAGGCAAATGCACAATATGCGTTGGAACATCATATTTTTGTAAAACATCTTCAATAAATAAAGCGGTGTCTTCGCTATCCATCAAATTAACATCGTATGTTTTAACGGCATCGCAATATTTATTACAAACAGGCGCAAGCTTTTTTAAATCGCCACTGCCTTGCGCAATAAAAATATCGCCCTCTTTGTATAAATAATCAATAAGTGCACAGCCAACATCACTGCTTGCGCCCGTAATTAAGTAAATATTGCCCATTTTTGCCCCCTTTTTAAACAGCAACCCCGGCCTTTATAACGCCACGTGTTACTTTTACATTGTTTTGGTTGGTAATTTGCGCCTTAATTGTAATGGTGTTAAATGTTTCGTTAATTTCGGTAATTGTGCCTGTAACTGTAAGCACATCGCCAATAAAAACAGGTTTTACAAATTTACTTTCAACGCTGTGTAAAAGGCAATTTTTGCCGGGAAGATAAACCCCCGCTAACGTTGAAAAAAGGCTTGCGCCAAGCATACCGTAAACAACCCTGCCGCTAAAACCACGTTCTTTTGCATATTCTTCGCTAATATGTATAGGGCTGTTATCGCCTGTTATCTCGTAAAACATCTGCATTTTTTCTTTGGTTATTTCGCTTGTAAATTCGGCTTTTTGGCCAACGAACATATCTTTTATGGTAAACTCGTTCATAAATTAACCCTTTAAGCGCTCGATTAAATCCAGCAAATCTCCAACATTTTCAAGGCCGCGAACATCTTCTAATTTAAATTTAAGGCTAAATTTTTTCTCCATTGCCGTAAGCAAATTAATTTGCTCTAGGCTATCCCAATCTTCAATGTCTTCTGCGTTCGTTGTGCGTGTTATAACAAGGCTTTCATCGTCGAAATTATCGCGGAAAATCTCCTGTATATCGCTTAAAACTGCTTGCATATCCATAATATTTCTCCTTTTTTACTCGTTTATTTTTATAACTTCATTAAGTTTTTTATATTCGCCGTTTATTTCAAAAACATATTGTTTTTCGCCATTTTCATTTTCGGCTATTTTTTTAAAACCTATGCTTTCGTAAAATTCTTTCACGGGTAAATTTTTAGCGGTTGGGTAAAAATTGCCGGTTATTGTTTTAATATTCCTTTTTTCGCATTCAAAAACAAGCATGTCGAACATCGCGTATTCCAAATGGCGCTTAAAGGTTCTGCAACTCATAACCCATAAATCTACGGTTGCCATTTCGCCCGTAAAGCTTGCAATTAATGCCGTTACAATGCCGTTATCGCCAAATTTATCAATAAGTTTGCCGTAAATTGTTATATTGGTTTTATCACCGATAAGCGCACTAACTTGCGCTTGGGTGTAACGCTTTGTGGTTAAATTAAATTGGTTTGTTTTATTTATAAGCTGTGTAATTCGCTCTGCGTGCTCTTGGCTAAAAGGCGCAATATCTGCCGACATATCAAGGCTTTTTAAATAATCTTTATAATCTGCAAAGCTTTCGTTTTTTTGCGCCGCCGCACGTTTTATGTTTTGGCGGTACATTTCATTGCGCTTTTTATCGTCGTCTGAAAGGCTTGTAATTTCAAAATAACCGTTTTTGTCTATGGCTTTTATATAGGTTTCGGGCGCCGTTAATTCGGGCACGGCTATGCCTTTTATATAGGTTTTAACAATTTCTCGCTCCGCAGGGTTGTCGTCGGCAAAAACAAAGCTATCCTCGCCCACGTTCATCTCGCTTGCTATTTGCTTTATGTTTTCGTGTTTTGGTTGCCAATTTGCCTTAAAGCATAAAAAGTCTTCACGGTTAAGCACGCCCTCTTTGCGTGCTATTCCGCTTAAAGCGGCGCTTTCTTCGTTTTTACTGCAAACGTGAAGCATAACCCCTACGCTTGAAAGCTTTTTAATATACTCTTGAAATTCACTGTATGCCATGCCCTCGGGGCTTTCTTTGCCAATAACAATGCCCTCGGCGCCATCATCGCCCACAACGCCGCCCCAAAGTGTGTTGTCTAAATCCAGCACAAGGCCTTTTTTGTTTTTGCCAAAAATGCTTTTTATTATATTTGCAATATTGTGGCATAAATGCGCAATATATGGCGTGTTTACAGAATATTTATACGCATAATATACACTTTCGTTATACCAATTATCAAGCCCAACGCTAGCCGAGAGATATTGAATGTCGTTTATGTAAAAATTAGGCGTATTTTGCGCATAATCGGCAAATTTTGCATTTAGTTTATTAATAAAGCCAAGTGCACCGCCCGGCATTACGGCATCGCTGTTACCTAAAATGCGGTAGCTTATTTGCTCGAAATTATTTTGTATAATTGGGCAGTTGAATTTCGCGGCTTCATCCCACATTGCGCTGTAACGCGCAAAAGTTTCGTTTAAAAGGGCGTTTGTTTCTTCGCTTGTGCTGTTGATATCGGGAAATTGCGTTATATTATGCATACTTGTGTGCACATATATGATGTCGGGCGCAAATTCGGCTAAACTGCCGTCATCAAACATTAAATTTTCATAATATAGGCCGTATGCACCCTCGTAAAATTCGGGTTTAATGCCATTTTCAAGCAAAAAAAGCTCTAAAATATTTTTGATATCGCCTATTGTAGAGCCGCTCATAATCGCAATTTTTTTATCAATAAGGCCCGTTGTTTTTAACAGTTCACGCTTTAAACTGCGTTTTTTTTGTAAAATATATGCCCCATCGAAGGGAAATTCAAGCTCTTGCACTGTTTTCTCCTCTCGTTTATCCTGTAGCCAAGCCGATATAATGCAAACCCGCCTATTTTGGGCAAATTTGTGATATCACTTTAGCTTATTGTAATATTTTAACATAAAAAACAATAAATTTGTAGTGTTTTGTAATATTTTTTATCTTGTTTCTAATTGTGAAAAGCATTATACTGTTAATTAAGGTAAAATTATTCAATTATTTTGCGTGTTTTTATAGTGAAAGTTATATAAAACTATATACGCTTTACCGGCATGTGAATTTTGATATTTTTGAACTGTTTTGAAATTTGTACAAAACGATGCCCGAAAATTTTGTTTTTCAAGGCGACGTGTTGTATGCTGCTATCGTATTACGATTTGCAAAAAAATTATTTTAGGAGAAATGAATAATGGAATTTACATTTAAACACAATAATATTAATGTTGCAGATTTGCAAAAAAGCCTTGATTTTTATGAAACAGCTTTAAATTTAAAAGAGATTAAACGAATAGAAAAAGAAGATTTTTGCATAGTATATTTAAGCGATGGCAATTCCGCGCATAAATTAGAACTTACATGGCTAAAAAACCACCCACATGCATATAATTTAGGCGAGAACGAAATACACCTAGCGCTTAGCGCAAGCGATTATGATGCAGCACACGCAATGCACAAAGAAATGGGCTGTATCTGCTATGAAAACAATTCAATGGGCATTTATTTTATTAGCGACCCCGACGGTTATTGGGTTGAAATTGTACCAAACGGCAGAGGCTAAACCTAGTTTTTATTTATATAGCAATGGCAGATGTTTAAAAGCATGTGTTAATTATTGCACACTTTTGCAAAATTTGCGCGTGAATTTTTACATAATTAAATGGCTTTACGCCAAACTAAACAATAATTACGAAAAAACAAATTTTTTGTTAAAGCGAATTGCGTTTTGCATTTGTTGCTAAAAATGTTCAAAACTTGCCTTAAAGCCCGTAATCTTCCAAAATGCTTTGTGCGGCGGCGTAATTTTTAACATCTATGCCGTCCTCAAGTGTTTTAGCGTCTGCGCTCGGCAAAAGCACAGTGTAAATGTCATAGCGTAAAAGCACCTCGTCGCTGCCTTTTTCGCAAAGCACCACCTGGCCGTCTATTGCACGTATTGTATAAACGGGCTCGTATTGCGGTTTTGGCATTAAAAATGTATATATAAGCATGGTTAAAACTATTGTTGCAACAGCTGCAACGGGTATTATTATCCACTGTTTAAGCATATTTTCACCTCTAATTCAGTATTGGCATAATAATATTAATTATACAATATTTGTATTGCAACGAAAATTAAGCCTTGCCGTTTTATTAAGTTTAATTGCGCTATTACGGCAAATATTTGTATATTGCATTTTCGCTTAGGGTGGCAATACTTGAACACATACCGGTTTTAACGGGCAAATTTATGCGCTATGCTATGTTATCTTCACTCGCAATACGGGAAAGTATTACTCACACGTCTGCCGTGCTTAGCACAAAATTTACACAAAATAGGTTCAAAGAATTTTTTATACCGCCAAAAGTTCTAAAACAAGAAAGTGTGCCGAAGTAAGGCTTTCGCCTAAATTAAAACAACCTTGCAGCCGTAAACCCCTACACAGCAACTTGTATTACCCTTTTCAAAATGCAAAAAATATGTTATAATAAAAAAGTTGTATAATAAACAGTGTTTAATTAAAAATAATAAATAAAATGTTCACCATGGAGGCGATTATAATAGAAAACAATAATTTGCAAAACGGCAATGCCCAAAACAAGGCAAATTCGCCGCTTTCTTCGGCTAATAAGGCAAGAAGCAGTGCGCCTAAAACGCCTAATAAAAAGAAAAAACCTAAAAAGAAAAAAAGAAATATTTTTCTTTTGATTTTATCTATAATATTCAAGTTTATTATCGCTGTAATTTGCCTTTGCATAATTGCGGGCTCTACCGTAGCGGTTATGCTTAGCATGTATCTTGTTGAGGCAACAGCAGGCGATGATGCACTTTTAAACTTAGAACAGCTTGATTTGGCATACACAAGTATTATTTACTACCGTGATACAAACGAACAAGGCCAAGAGATTTGGCAGGAATACCAACGTTTAGACAGCCCGGTAGAAAACCGTGTGTGGGTAGATTTGCCGGATATAGACCAAAATCTTATCGACGCCTTTGTTGCAATTGAAGACCAAACCTATTGGGAACACGAGGGCATAAATTACAGGCGCACAATTTATGCGGTTTTAAACGAGGTTTCACTAATGCTAACGGGCAGTTACCTCAGAGGTTCGCAAGAGGGCGCTTCTACCATAACACAACAACTTATTAAAAATATAACAGACGACGACGAAGACGATGGCACAGCAGGCTACCTTCGCAAACTTCGTGAAATTTTCCGTGCATTCACGCTTGAAAACCGCTTTAGCAAAAGCACAATTTTAGAGGCATATTTAAACACAAGTAGCCTAACGGGCAATATTGGCGGCGTTCAAGCGGGCGCAAACAGATATTTCAACAAATATGTTGGCGCAGAAGATAGTAATGAAAACGGAACAGAACCTTTAACTATTGCCGAGTGTGCAACAATTGCAAGCATAACAAAAAACCCTACGGCATACAGCCCGCTAACAAACCCTGAATTGCACATTGAAAGACGCAACAATGTTATTTGGGAAATGTATAACCAAGGCATGATAACCGAGCTTGAATATAACGAGGCATTAGCAGAACCACTTACAATTTATGAAACAATAATAGATGAAGACGCCGCAACAACTTCTAACAACGATTATTTCGTAGATACCCTTATAAATGAATTGCTGGAAGATTACCAAGAGCAAAACGGCGTAACGCAAGACGACGCGCTGGATTGGCTATATAACGGCGGTTTGCGCATTTACTCAACGGTAGACCCAAGTTTGCAAACAACCATGGAAGAAGTTTTCCTTCGTGGCGATTATTGGGGCGAGTTTCCAATTGAAGACTATGTGCCAACAGATGCCTATGGCAATGTAATTTTAAATGCCGATGGCTCGGAACCCGAACCGAAAACAATAACAACGCAAGCGGCAGGCGCAACGGTGAACTACAAGGGAGAACTTGTTGCAATTGTTGGCGGCCTAGGCCAAAAAACGGCGGATAGAACGCTTAACCGTGGCTCAGACATAACCCGTTCGGTTGGTTCTACCATGAAAGGCATGACAGTTTATCCGCTTGCTATTGAATATGATATAGCTAGTTATTCCTCTACAAGAATAGACACCCCGTATGACCCAACAGGCACAAATGCCGACGGCAGGCCCGTAGGTTGGCCCAGCAACTTTAGTGAAAGCTACACCTACGCACCTATGACAGTATGGGAGGCTGTGCACCAATCTATTAACACCATTGCGGTTTCGTTTGGCTCGCTTGTGGGCGTTGATGAAATGTACAGCTTTTTAGAGGACACCCTTGAAGTTGATACGCTTTTAGACGGCGCAAACGGCGATAGGAATTTAAGCCCGTTGACGCTTGGTTCTATGGCGTATGGTATGTCGCCCTATGCGGTGGCGGCATCTTATATGATGTACGGAAACGGCGGGCAGTTTTACACGCCCCACGCATATGTTAGCGTGGAGGACGCATACGGCAGAATAGAACTTTCGCCCGACATTAACCGCGTGCAAGCCATCAGCGAAGACACGGCTTATATTATGAACCGCCTATTGCGTGAAGTTATGACGGTTGGCACAGGCATTTATATGAGCGCAGACGATGCCGGAATGGACAGCATAGGTAAAACAGGTACCACAAACAACAGCAACGACGTTTGGTTTGTTGGCTTAACGCCTTATTACTCTAGCGCATTTTGGTATGGTTACGACGAAAACATACCTATGCCAAGATATACGCCCGGCTCTACAATTCACCCCGGCATTTTAGCATGGCGTGAAATTATGGATACCGAACAAGCCGATACAGAGCAATACCCTGTTATAGATTTCCCGCAGGCCGCCTATGAAAACGGCAGTGTTGTTATGCGCAGCTTCTGCACCGTTTCAGGCGCAAGCGCAAGCGGTGCTTGCCCAACCAGAACAGGTTATTACAAAGACGAAACTATTTTAGGTACTTGCCCAATTCACACAGGCGCAACGGCTGTGCCAACACCATAAAAAATCAAAAGCAGAAAAACAGCGGCTTTGCGTTTGCCGCTACAGCCAAAAGGGCAACGGCGAAAATAACAATAAAACAAAGGGCTATGATGTAATTATCATAATTCACAATAAATGTAGGGGCGAACCTGTGTGTTCGCCCCTACATTTGTTTTTTAAATTGTCGAAGATTGTTTTACAAGGTAACAGGGGTAAATTTTATATCCGCCCATAATCTTTTGTACGCACAACCCTTGTGGTTGTTTTCACAAACTATTTTTCGCAGTATAATTATCAACCGCAAATAAATAAGCATTAAGTAAATTTTCCCATGCCGTTTTTGAAATATCGGCTTGAAATGCACTCGATTCAAAACCGTGGTATGCGCCTTTATAAACATCAAACCCAACATTTACACCGGCCTTTTCAAGGCGTTTAACATACTGTTTTGTGTCGTCAATAAATGGGTCTTCCTCGCCTATAAAAGTGTAGGCAGGCGGCAAATTTTCTAAGTTTTTTGCATGAAGCGGCGATGCATAATCGGGTAGATTATCGCTGCCGTAAAGCTTGCCTAAATATAATTTATATGCAATTAAATTTCGCTTTTTATCCCACACAAATGTTCTTTTTACTTTTTCGCCCGGTTTTGGCACGGTTTCGTGGTTTATCATAGGGTAAAGCGGCATTTGAAACGCAATGTTTACCTCGCCCTTATCCCTTGCCAAAAGCGTTATTGCCGCGGCAAGGCCGCCGCCTGCGCTTGCACCGCCAACGAAAATTTGGTTTTCGTTTATGCCAAGCTTTTCGGCATTGTTTTTCATGTATAAAAGCGCTGTGTAGCAATCGTTTAAAGCCGCAGGGTATGGGGCATCAAGCGAGAGGGTGTAATCGGGCGATAATATAACAGTATTGCTGCAATTTATAAAGTGTTCCATAACAAGCGTGTCGTTCTCGGGTTTTTTAAGCGCCATGCCGCCGCCGTGAATCCACAAAAGCCCAGTTGCCTTTTGCTTGGTATCTTTGCTTTTAAGCATAATAAGGCGCAGTTTTTTGCCGTTTTCGTCTTTTATAATCAGCTCTTCATACATATTTTTACGCGAGGGGCGAATTATAATATGGCTTAAACGTTTGCGAAGTTTTCTAACCGCCCTTAAGCTGTTAAACCTAAAAAGATAATCGGTTACAAACCCAATTGCACGCAATTGTTTGTCTATATTTTTATATTTTGTGTGCACATATGCCCGAAATGAAAGCAACACAAGCACAAACGCAAGTGGCGCATAAAAAAGCAAAAGCAAAAGAAATATTATTATCGGCATAATATTCTCCTATTTTATTTAATAAAAACTAACATATTTATTAATATTATAATAAATATTTACATTATAAGCAAGCTTAGCGCATAAATTTGGCTAAAATAGATTTAAAGATTTTTATATACCAACAACGCTTGAACCTATGCCGAATTTAACCGAAAAAAAAACAGTTTGTACTTTTTAAAATGTTACATTCAATTGTGTATTTTTCGTTGCATATTTACAAATAATATGATAATATAAAATTAATAAATTTGAAATAAGGTTATTCAATGAAAAAAGAATATTTACAAATAATTGAATACGAAAAACAATTTTCAGAAATTTCTGCCTCCCAGTTTTCAAATAGCGAAGAAGTTACACGTGAAAATGTTAAAGACGTGCTTTTAAAGCGTAGTTCTTTTGCGCGCGAAATTATTACAAAAACCAACAAAATTATAGATGAGCATGTAAGCCCTTTTTTAAATAACCCAAGCACAATAAACGAAAAGGAAGAGCTTGAATTAACCGAGTTTTGTGAAGTGCTTTCAAATTACAGGCAAAATATAGACACAGGCCTTTGTGCCCAAATTAGAAATGTGCTTGCAGAGCTTGCCTTGCAAAACGGCAATGAAGAGCTTTATATTAAACATAAATTTTTTGAGGGGCTTGCACTTTTTCACCTTGATGTTGGCCTTTTTAGAAAACAGCGCAATGATTGTTATAAGCAAATAATAGATTATTCTTATAAATATACACAATTTAGCGAAGAAACGCGAAATTTAATTGTTCGTGCATATGGAAATTATTATATTTGCGAGCCTAATATGGATATCGATGAAATATATAAGCGCTTCGATTTGGCAAGAGATTTTTGGAACAATACAGCAAAAAAACACGATAAACATTTTAATTGGTACGCATTCGAAATTAATTTAAACGAGAACATATGCATCTCAACTTTAACCGTTCTTCGAAGCGATTATTTACACACTGTAAAAAAAGAGCATTTAAGTGCTTTACATAAAAGCGCTGTGCATTTATACAAAATTTTTTTAAGTGATAAAAAATTTACCAGCAACGATTATACCTCTGCCGAAATAAAATATATATACCAATTGTATTCTGCCGAATATTATTTGGGCTATATAAGTTTAAACGACATGCTAACTTTTTTATACAACTTATTTAAAAGCGCTAAAGACGGATATGTTCAAGATGACTTATATAAAAAATGTCATATAGGCTCGCTTTATTTGTATTATATTGATTTATATAAGCCAAAAAACAAGGCTCAAATGAAATGGAAAAAACAGCAAGTTGATAAATTGGTAAACAATGTTAGCCAATATATTATGAAAATGCCCGAAGATTATGCAAACGCACACATTACCGGTTATATTCGTAATTTCGCCGCAACATCATTTAATGTTGTAGACGATACACGATATTTTGCTTTGCTGTTGTCTTTAACCATTTACAGGCATGCACCAACATATGCACACAGCGTAATGGTTGCAAAAATTGCGCACGTAATTACAGCGCACATTGCAAAACATTGCCCTAAAAAATTTATTGGCATGCCGGGCATAACCTGTGAACAAGATGTAAAAACGCAATTAAGCGATATTTTGTTTTTTGTGTGGATAAGTGGGCTTATTCACGATATAGGCAAAATAGTTTACTCGCATATTGTTTCGTTTTATGTGCGAAGGCTTAATGATTTGGAATTTAAAATTATTAAAAATCATTCTGTTAGTGCGCATGAATTTATCAGAGATAAGCCCTCTTTAAGCTCGGAGGGAATGGCTTTTAACTATAGGCATAAATTAAACGACAACTCTGATCTTTTATACTATTTTTCAGATATTGCAAAAGGCCATCACAAAAGTTACGACGGCAAATTCGGCTATCCGGAAGAATTCGATAACCTTAAATCTCCCGTTAAGTTTATTATAGACATTATTACAATTGCCGACAGCATAGATGCCGCCACCGACAGCGTTGGCAGAAACTATGCCGCCGAAAAAACCCTTGAAACTTTAAAAGATGATGTTTTATCGCAAACCGGCACAAGATATTCGCCATATGTAGCAAACGAAGTTTTCAACAATAAAGAGTTGTATGATAAAATAAACGATATTTTGAAAAATTTTAGGTATGATGTATATTATTCATGTTTTGATAAATCAAAAGCCGACACTTATTTAATGCCGCCACACTAATAAAATTATATTGTTTTAGCGCTAATTTTTGGCAATTTAATTTTTAAGTTGTCATTAAAATTCACACTCCAACAAACGATGTTTTATCTTTTTTTATGCAGCTAATGCAGCAAAAATTTGCCCTTTTAAGCTTACTTTAGCACTATTTCAAGCATGCTTAATTTTAAAGGCTTTCTTTTAAATTACAAAAACAAAATAGGGGGAGTAAACATGGCAAAAACAGCAATAGTGAATATTAACAATATCGTAAATGTTACGGTGCCTGCCGGCACTTTGCTTTCAATTGCACTGCGTGTATATGCTTTTGGCAACGAACAAATTGCAGAAAAACTTTCGGAATATGCGTTGCCGAATATGCGTTGTGGCGGTAAAAATATTTGCAAAAAATGTTATGTTAAAGCAAGCGGAGATATATCTAAAATGCTTTCAATAGAGCGTGAAAGTTTGCCCGAGGGCAAAGCCGAAGAGGGCATTCGCCTTGCTTGTTTTTGCACCGTTTTTGGCGATTGTGAAGTACAACTTGAAAAAAAGCAAAAATAATTTTATTATAAAAATATAATTATTTTTAAGGAAATAATGTTGACAAACAAAAAAAAGTGGTATACAATATGCTACGTAATAAGTAAAAATAAATTTGGGGAAACATGTTAAAATCATGTGCGGTCCCGCCGCCGTAATGTGCGTTTGCACTAAGCCGGAATGCCAACTTTATTTTTGCGCCATAAATAAGCTACGAAAGATGGCTTGGGTGCAGTTTTTAATATAAATTTTATTAAAATAATTTCGTTGTAAATTATTTTAAAAAGATAATTTATTTTTAAAAAACCAAAGCGCCCTGTAAACAGGGCGCTTTTTATTATAATTATATAAATTTGAGGAGAAGAAAATGAACAAAAAAATTATTATTGCAGTTGGTGTTTTAATTGCAATTGCGGCGGCAATGGCAATTATCTTTATTCAATTTGGAATGCCAAGCACAACACAAGGGGAAAAAAACATAACGGTTAGCGTTGTTTTGTTAGAGGGCGAACCAGAAAGCTTTAATTACACCACAGATGCCGAATTTTTAGGCGATGTTTTATTGGAAGAGGGCCTAGTTAATGGCGAAATGGGCGATTATGGCCTTTATGTTACCGAGGTAAACGGCGTTGTTGCCGACGATGCAAAACAACAATGGTGGATGTTATCCATAGGCGGTGAATCAACCACCACAGGTTTCGACACCACACCAATTAACGATGGAGATGCTTTTGAAATAACACTTGTTGAGGGATATTAATAATGAATTCCACACGTAATATTGTTTTAGCTGCCCTGCTGGCAACCATTATGGTTGCCAGCAAATATGCATTAGATTTTCTTCCGAATATAGAGCTTATAAGCCTTTTAATAATTATTTATACACTTGAAATGCCAAAGCTTGCTTTGCCCAGCATTTTTTCGTATTTATTAATTTACGGCTTGTTTAACGGTTTTGGAATTTGGTGGTTTGCGCAACTTTATATTTGGCCGCTTCTTTACTTAGTTGTTAGGCTTTTACATAAAATCGACAGTGTGATTTTTTGGGCGGTTATAAGCGGTGCATTTGGGCTTTTTTACGGTGCGCTTTATGCGGTTTCTTATGCGGTAACAATGGGCTTTTTTGCAGGTATTACATGGTGGATTGCAGGTATTCCATTCGATTTATTGCACTGTATTGGCAATTTTACGGTAGCTGTTATTTTATTAAAACCTTTAAGGCGTGTTGTAAAAAAAGCCTATGGCTTAACTGTTAAAGAATCTTCTTAGCTATTATAATGTTATACAAAATATAGGCTTTTAATAGTAAAAAGCATTTAATAAAACAAATTTGAATGCTTTACCTAAAAATAAAAATACACTTATTTATATGCGAATATCGAAAAAAATAAACTACCGCTATCAAAAATTGATAGCGGTAGTTTTACTTTATACAAATAATGCTCATAATAACCGTAGATTGTCCACCGTGTTTGTGTTGTAATTTAAAAAATCTAATACATACACTGTTAAGGTATTCGTTATAATGAACTTATGAAAAAAGTGAATGGGATTACAAATACAATGCTTGCTTCTTCTTTGAAAGATTTAGAAAAAGACGGATTGATTACAAGAGTTCAATATAACGAGATGCCAATTCGAGTAGAATACTTTATTACAGAAAAATCAAAAGAACTTATTCCAACAATGCAATCCCTTGCGATTTGGGGAATGAAGTAATAATTAAGGTGCGATAGATAATCGCACCTTAATTATTACATGTATATTATATAAATAAACTTTACTTCGTTTTGGTTATTCATATTTTTTATCTTATCGGCGCGGCTTGCACATGCCAATTTATATAATGTTCGTACCTCACATTATATAAATAACCTGTAGTTAAAGCTTTTTTATTTAAGTGATACAAAGTTAATAATTTGTTTTTTTAGGCTGCTATTAATTTTTAAAGCTGGTTTCGTTTATACGCCCTACTTTTCAGCGTGAAAAGTAGCAAAACCGCTGGGGCCTTTCGATGGCCCCAGACCCCAAACGATTACTACTATGTAACGCGCCATAAGTGCCTGTACAGGCTCAAAAGAACAATTCTTAATGACAACTTTATCGCCTTACACGCACTAATGGCGCTGGTAGGCGCTAATT
>CAYJGM010000059.1:0-14735 GCA_964369495.1 uncultured Bacteroides sp.
GTTTATAAGCACTAAGTTTGGTTTGCGATTCATTTATATTCTCCTTATACTATACTTTATAATTCATTTTCAAATTCATATCTGCCAGAATTTAATTCTTTCATGTTCTGCTTAGGCAATTTAACAAGTGCTGTGCAATCAAAAGGTATTTCTATATAATATTTAACTTTTTGCCCTGTTATTTCCCAGTTTATTTCATATTTGCCGCATGGCGAATTGAATATGCATTTAGCATATTTCAAAATTACATTCGGATTTGGTTTTAAAACAACATTTTTAAACGCTACACTTTCGTTATTTAAAGATATCCCGCATACATCTTTATAAAGCCATTCTTTCACGGCGCCGTATGCGTAATGATTAAGGCTGTTCATGCCTTTAGGGTTCATGGTGCCATCAGGCATAACCGAATCCCATCTTTCCCAAACAGTGGTAGCGCCCATTACAACTTCATACAACCAGCCCGGAAGTTCTTCGCGCAAAAATAATGCATATGCATCCTCGATATAGCCCATATCACTTAATACCGTGCACAAATATGGGGTTCCGCAAAACCCGGTTTCCAGCTTCATATCATTTTTTCGCAACTGCTTAACAAGATCTTTTGCTGTGCGCTCGCGCACAGCACCATCTACGAGGCCAAATTTTAAAGCCAAAACCTTTGCTGTTTGTGTAGCAATAGCGCACCTGCCTGTGGCGGTAAAATATTCACATTTTATTGCCGCGCATATATCTTTATATAAATTAAAGTAAAAAGCAGTGTCGTTTTTTTTGCCCAATGCCTTTGCCGCCTTAGACGTTAATAAGGCAGAATAAGCATACCATGCGGAAGCAACAAAATATTCATCTGTTCCCCCCATTGGGCTGCTAGGGTCTCTAAAATTATCCAGCGCCAACCAATCGGCAAAATGAAACCCTGTTTGCCACAGCCTTGCCCCGCCCGATTCATCGTCTTGCTTTTTTATGTATAGCACCCAAGCGGTCATTGCTTCATAATGCTTTAATAATAATTTTTTATCTCCAAAATATTCATACAAAACCCAAGGCAAAACCGTTGCAACATCACCCCAAGCACAAGAGCTGTGGTGTGTGCTTGTTATAAACCCGGTTTTTTTGCGAAGATGCGGAATAACAAGCGGAATACCGCCATTTAACAGCTTTTGCTCTTCAATAAGGTCTTTCATATACTTTTTGTAAAAGGCATATGTATCCATGTTGTATGAAGCGGTTGCGGCAAATATTTGTGTGTCGCCTGTCCAACCTAAGCGCTCATCTCTTTGCGGGCAATCGGTTGGAATGTCTAAAAAATTCCCCTTTTGCCCCCACATAATATTAGATATAAGCTTATTTACTAAATCGTGCCCTGTGGTTATACTTCCTGTAACTTGTAATTCAGAATAAACAGCATAAGCACGAAAGTTTTTTAACACAGCGTTATCGGTACAGCCTGTAATTTTAGCATACCTAAAGCCATAAAACGTAAAATATGGCCTAAAGTGTGCTTTTTTTCCGTTAGAAATAAACTTATATTGTGCAATGGCACTGCGCAAGTTTTTGTTGTAAAAACAGCCATCTTGTAATATTTCACCATGCTCTATTTTAAGTTCTTCGCCCTCGCTTAATAATATATCGCCCTCTACCCAACCGGCAATATTTTGGCCAAAATCAAGTATTATTTCGTTTTTGGGTGATATGATTATATTTGGCGAAAAAACCTCGTGTTTTTTAGTTGGCAAGCGAAGCCTGTCTTGTATCTTGTCTTTACTTTCATTATATATCTTCACTTTATTCCAGCCATGCATTTGTGGCGCTATACACCACTCAACATCTTCTAAACGCGCATCATAAATTTCGCCATCGTAAATGCTGGTTTCAACAATTGGGCTTTTCTTGCAATTCCACGTTTCATCTGTGCCAAATATTGCATTGTCTATTTCAATTTCGGCTAAAATCATAAGGTTCTCGCCATACATGCAGCGTTTTCCGCCCTTACAGCCAAGCCGTCCTTTATACCAGCCATCGCCCATTATAAAGCCAATTACGTTTTCGCCCGTTTTTAAATATTTGCCTATGTCATATGTATGGGTTTGCTCCCACAAATCATAAGAGTTATAACCGGGGTCTAAATAATCATCGCCAACTTTTTGCCCATTACAATAAAGCTCATAAAGGCCTCTGCTTGTAACATATGCTTTAGCATTTTGAAAATTCGAGCCTAGCTTGAACGATTTACATATATAGGGCGAGCCCTCAAACGGCGCCCCAATCCAATGCGCCCCCCACTCTTGGTTAATTTTTCCTGTTTCAAAAAACGCCATACCCTCTGCTTTTTCATCATTTTGCGCAGTAGTTACAACTTTCCAATAATATCGCGTTTTGGGGGATAATTCAATATCAGGGCTGTAACAAGCCCCATTAATACAGGCATCTTTTTCGCTTTCGAATACAATTTCATTGAACTTATCATCGGTGGATATAATCACATTTGTATGCTTTTGTGTAAGCCCCACGCCGTCTACTTTCCATGAAAGATTAATATCTTCAAAATCAAAGCCTATTGGGTTTGTAATTCTATTGGTTTTCATTTCTATTATTTTCATACGCTTAACCCCTGCAATAGTTTGTTTCGTGGTTTTTCACTATCTCGCCAATCTGCATAGTTTGAAGTGTAGAGGCAAAATTATTAGGCGAGAAATTATTTGAAATAATATTGTTGAAAAAATCTGCATTTTCTGCATAAAAGCCACCATTTAGATATTCTTCTTCACCTTTTCCATCTATACATTCAATTAATTTGTTTTCATAAAAAACAAACAGCTTGCCGGGCGCATCGTAACCAACAGTATTTAGCATATAACATTTATCCTTGCATGAAACGGTATAGCGCTCGATTAATACACCTGTGCACGGCAGTACACTTAAATTTGCCACCGTTTCGTTTTCAAAACGCCCATTCATATAAATATTTTCGGTGCTTTTTTGTGCATCGCCCACTGTTTGATACTTAAAATTAAGGCTTTGATAATCTTTTCCTACTATATATCTCATAGTGTCGATAGGGTGAATTATTGTGTGGTGAAATTGGTCGTATCTATTGTGTCTATACAATTCGCAAGATACCATTAATATCTCATCGCCGCCTATTTTTTCGCGCATAATATTTAAAAGTTCCTGATAGCGCCTATTAAACGCGGCCTGGTTTATCACGCCGCTCTTATTTGCTATTTCAATAAGTTCTATACATTCTTTCGTGTTATCGCCTATTGGTTTTTCGCAAAGAATATGTATGCCTTGTTGCATAACATACTGCGCTACTTCTTTTACCACATTATCCGGCAATATCACGCAAACAGCATCGGGCTTTTCTTCAAGTAACATTTTTTTGTAATCGGTGTAATATGTTTTAAAGCCAAATAAGCGGCTGTATTTTTGTGCGCTTTCTTCATGCATGTCGCAACATGCTAAAAACTCAACATCGCCTTTTTCTTCGTTGTAACGCTTGAACGACGGCCCATGAACTTTAGATGAATGTCTTCCGCACCCAATTACACATATTTTTTTCACGTTGCACCTCTAAATTATAATATTTTAAAGCTATCATAGAATACAAGGCTAATTATTCAAGCGCATTTTTTCTATACTCTTGCGGGGTAATTCCGGTATGCTTTTTAAAAATTTGGGTGAAATTTGAATAATTATCATATCCTACTTTGCTTGAGATAACCCCAACCGGGAAATTTGTTTTAACAAGCAACATCTTGCAATATTCTATTTTTTGGTTAATTATATATTCTTTAAACCCATATCCTGTAAGAGATTTAAAAATTTTGGTGAAATAATCTTCACTTAAATAAGCCATAGCGGCTGCCTCGCTACGGTTGATGTTTTTGTCTAAATTATCATTAATATATTGTTTTATGGTTTCTATTCGTTGCTGTATTAATACACTTTCAAGTTCTTTTGGTGCATTTTCTGTTATTTCGTTAAATTTATCTACAATAAAACTAATTGCAAAATTAAGTTTGCTTGTATTTGTATATGCGTTTTGAAAATTTTCATATTCAGCTTCGGTTTTAAAAAAATCTTTGTTATTAATTTTTTTCAAATAGCAACAAACAATCCATGTTTCGTTGAAAGCTTCAAGCAATATTTTTAAATATTCTTTGCTTAATTGGTTTTCACTTTCGGCATGGTTAATAAAAGCGGCTATTTCCGTTTTAATAAGTTCACCGTCGCCGCAAAGCAAATATTTTTTCCATTCTTCAATATTAGGCTGATGCAAATTGGATGTTATATTATTTTCCTTTAACCCAAAAACACCATTTTTAAGCGTTACATTATTATCTTTGTTGCTAAGCAAAGTTTGCGTAATTTCAGATATTGAATTTTCAACTTCTTTTCCTATATAAATCATCACTTTAGCGGTGGGCTTATTAAAAAGCGATGAAAATATTTCATTGCAATATTGCAAAAGCAATGTTGTGCACATTGGTTCTTTTAAGCACATAATAATGCCACAGGTTGCATAATCAGGGCTTTTTAGCTGCGAGCAAATAACCATTGCATGTGCGCTGAATTTTTTAAAAAACTCTGCTTCTATAACATCAACATTTGCGGCATCTGTGCAAACAAGAATAGGCAAAAACAGCGTGTAGACATTTGTTTTGCTAACTTCTTTTATCCATTCTGTTTCAATAATGCTTTTTTCTTTAACATCTGCAAACAAAGAAAACACAAGGTTTTTTAAAACTTTTTCGTACATATCATCGTAATTTCCGCCTTTTTGCGCTAGCTCTTGCAAATTGCGTTGTTGCTTAATATGCGTTATACACCTTAAAATTACGCGCTCTATTTCCTCTGTTTTTGCAGGCTGTAAAATATAATCAAATCCGCCGTGTTTTATCGCTTGTTTAGCATAAGAAAAGCTTTCGAACGCGGTTAAGAATATGCATGGTATATCCGGGTAATTGCTATTTAGCCAACTTGCAAGTTGAAAGCCGTCTTCAACGGGCATTTCTATGTCGGTAATTAAAATATCAATTTCTTCGTTTGCAATAATTTTTTTTGCTTTTTGTGCACTTTCCACCAATATTAATTTTTTCACATCAAGGCTTTGCCAATTTACAATTTCTCTCAAGCCCTCAAGAACTACTCTTTGGTCGTCAACAATTAAAACATTCATTTTATCGCTCACTTTCCAATGTAAATTAATTTGCGCTTTCAACTTCGCAAGGCAACAACAAATCTGAAACCGCGCCTGAATCGTTGTAAAAATACCAGTTGTAATTACATTTATAAGTTAAAATTATTCTTTTCTTTAAATTAGAAATTCCGGCGCCTAAACATTCATTATCATCGTTTAAATTATTTAAAAGTTCAAGGAATTCATCTTTATAGCCAACGCCGCTATCTTTTACGGTTATATTAACAAAGTTGCCGTCCTCAACTTCCATAAAGCGAACATTAATATGTAATGTTAGGGCTTGCCCAACTTCACTTCTTGCGTATTTTATGGAATTTTCAACGAAAGTTTGAATAGAAAGCATAGGAATATGTTTGTTTAAAGATGATGGTTCGCACGAAATAAACGAATTTATTTGCCCCGATACGATGTTTTTTGCAAGTGCTAAATAGTTTTTTACAAATTCTATTTCATCTTTTACTGTTACAAGCATTGTTGTTTTTTTAATTAAATATCTAAAATGCATTGATAAATTAACCAAAAGTTCTTCAATGTCTTCTGTGTGCCCTAACTGAATTTTTGCTTGTATAAGTTTTAAGCAATTAATGTAAAAATGCGGGCTAAGTTGTTGCTGTAAATATTGCAGTTCTGCATATTGCTTTTGGCTTTCTTCTTCATAGGCTTTAATTTTTAAGTTCTCAATTTCTTGAACCATTACCACAAGCGCTTTTTTAACACTCTCTATTTCTTCAAAATGCGTTTTATCTTCAAATTTAACCGACCAATCGCCGCCTTGAATTGTGTTCATAACACGAATTAAATCGTTTAGCGGCGAAAGAATTTGCCTTTTTAAAATATTGTAAAGCTTGTAAGCGGGGTAAATGCTAAAAACAAGCAAAACGAATATTACCAAATGCGCCCTGTTTATATATGTCCAAACAGATTCAGCGCTAATTCCAAAAACGCTTAAATTTGCATTTTCAACCTTGTTTAAATAAATATTTGTGCTATTAACACGGTTTTGCCCTTCGTTTAGCGCATCAAAATTAAATTCTTGCGCTAAACTGTCGCTTTTGTAACCTATTACGTTATTATCATCAAAAACGCCCATGTAATCGTTATTTAAAGTGTTGTTTTCATGCGCGCTTATTACGCTGTTAATATTTATTATGCCCATTATGGCTATGCCCTCTTTGATATAATAAATTGTGTAATAATGGGCGTTGTCGATTTTTTGTATAAAAGAACCGTTGATATTATTTATATTGTTAAAAAGGCTTTTGTTGTTAAGCAGTAATAAATCTTTGCCTGATACGCTTAACTGTTCAGAAGTTCTGTATATTACCTCTTCGCCGTTATTGTAATGAATAAACAAGCCATCAATTCCTTGATTAGTTGACAGCAAAAGTTTTAATGTGTTTGCAAGTTCATATGTTAAGTAAAATTGTTCAAGTTCTTTTTCCTCATAGGGCAAGCGTAAAAATGGGTCGTTCTCTAAAAATATTCTGGATATAACGCCATCAACTTGGCTTATATTATCCGATAATGTTTTACTTAATTGTTCTACCTCGTTTCTTTTTATTGCGGCAGTATTACTTTGGTAATTAATAACAGAGCCAAGCAAAAAAGCAAATGAAATAAGAAACGCACTGAGATAAAGCAGTGCAAATATATTGCTTAACTGCTTTTCTAAGCTTATTGTTTTATTTTTTAGCTTTTTTGCCATATAATTGCCTCACTGCTATTTTATATAAAACCCCTGGGGTCGTCTGTTATTGGCACAGTGTCTGATGATTTAAGATACCACATTAGCAGTTTTTTTTCAAGTTCAAGCCTAATAGCATCGAATTTTTTGTTTGCATATTGGTTTTCAAGTTCAAGCGGGTCGTCTTCAAGGTTGTAAAGCTCGTTTTCCCCTGAAGTTCTAAGTGTTAATTTATGCGTTAATGTTCGCATCATTACCGTTCTGCAAACGCTTTTTGGGTGCTGTTTTTGTTGTAAAACTTTAGGGTAATATATATTTTTTGGCAGCCTCATCTCTTTGTTTCTATCTTTGTGCAACTCGCCCTCGTATGCCTCAGAGCAATGCGGTTCATGTTCATCGTAGCCGCCCTCGCAAAATGCGGCGCGTGTTGCATCGCCCGGCAAACCGCTTAATTGCGGCACTAAAGATTTCGCGAAATGTGTATGCGTAATTTCAACATCGGCTAGCTGTGCAACAGTTGGCATTATATCAAACATTTCAACTATTTCATTTACAACATGCCCTTTTTTGCATGTTGGGGTTCTTATTATAAGCGGCACTTTTACAAGGTCATCGTCCATGCCGTTTGGCCATTTTTCAACTAACCCGTAGTTGCCCGCCCAATCGCCATGGTCTGAGCAAACAATTACAGTAGTGTTATCAATAAGCCCAGTTTTTTCAAGCGTATCCATTATTCCGCCAAGCATTGTATCTACATATGTATTCATTCCAAGGTAAACCGCATAAATTTTTTCAAGGGTTGCATCATCAATTTTATCAAGTTTTCTATATTGGCGTATAAGCTGCATAAAAGCCGGCTTGCCTTTTGTTTTTGCAATATCAATTAAATCTGCTTTTGTTATTTTGGGGTTGTACATATCATGGAATTCTTTAAGCGCATTGTAAGGCGGGTGCGGCATTGTTAGTGGCAAATATAAAAAAAACGGGTTATCGTTGTTTTTTCTTGAATTCAAAAAGTCTATGCCTCTTGCCACATTTTCATCCCAAATAAGCTTGCCGCTGTTTGATGAAATGCTATCATATAAAAAGGAATAATAGCGCTTATCATCTAACTCATATGGGTTTTGCCCTTTGCATACATGCCCTGTTGGCAATTGGGGCAATATTTTGTAATTTGTGCGTTTTTCCTCAATATCGTTTAAAATTTCGTTTAGATAATCTTGCGAATACAAATCGTTTTTTCCGTACCACGCAACATCATACCCAGCCTTTTTCAAATAGCGAAAAAGGCTGGGTTCTTCTTTTCTCATTAAGTGCCAAAGCGTTCTGTGCCCAAAATTGTGCACATAAAGGCCGCTCATCAAGCACGCCCTTGAGGGCGTGCAAACAGGGTTTTGCACTATGCAATTTTCAAAGCGCACGCCATTTGCAGCAAGCTTATCAAAATTAGGCATTTTAACATGTTTATTGCCATAGCAAGACACGCTTGCGGCTTTCATCTCATCAGGAAAAAACAGTACATAATTCATAATTTAACCCTTTACACCGCCTACAACAATGCCCTTTACAAAATACTTTTGCAAAAATGGATATATACACATAATTGGAATAACAGCAACAACGGCTATGCCCATGCGAATACCTATAACAGGAAGGTTCATAGCGCTTACATCGCCACCCATTACAGAGGCAGAATTTGAAAGGAACCTAATGTTGGATAGCATTGTGTTTAACACCATTTGTATTGTGTATTTTTCTGATTCTGTAATATAATAAAGGCCATTTACCCAGTCGTTCCAATATGTTAAGCCTATCATTAAAGTTAATGTGGCAAGCATAGGTTTTGATAGCGGCACAATAACTTTGCGCAATATGTAAAATTCGCTTGCGCCGTCTAGCCTTGCGGCTTCTATCAAAGAGTTCGGAATACTTGTTGTAAAAAATGAACGCATCAATATTACATAAAAAGCACCCATCAAATGCATTGGCACAATGTAAGCCAAAAGTGTGTTTTTAATATTAAAGGTATTTACATACATTAAATATGTTGGCACCATGCCGCCGTTAAAAAGCATTGTGAAAAATATGAAAAACGCGAAAAAGTTTTTAAACGGAAGCTCCGGCCTTGAAAGGGGATAAGCAAACAATGTTGTAATTGTTACGCTTAAAAGCGTGCCTATTGCCGACACCAACATAGTTAAGCCATAACCCCTTAAAACAGATGTTGCGCTTCCAAAAATATATTCATATGTTTCAAGGCTCCACTCGCTTGGGAAAAAGCTGTATCCGTTTGCCGCCAAAGATGCCTCAGACGAAAGCGAAGAAATAACAAGCAGTAAAAACGGCAAAAGGCAAGAGAGTGTTAATATTATTAAGATTGTATTCAAACAAATTTGTTCAACTTTATTATTTTCAACCATATTATTATCCTATCTATAATCACTATTTAAAACATTGCGCTTTCTTTATCAACCTTGCCAACAATATAGTTTACAAGTAGCACAAGCAAAAAGCCACAAACAGCTTGAATAAAACCCGCTGCGGAAGCACGCCCAATGTCGTTTAATTGCGTTAGCGCATTATATACATAAACATCAATTGTCATAGTTACATCGCTTAAAATGCCGGAGTTTTGCGGCACTTGAAAAAACAGCCCAAAGTCTGATCTGAAAATTCTGCCAATTGATAGAAGTGTCATTGTAATTACTGTTATTTTTATTCCGGGCAACGTAACATATAATATTCTTTGAAATTTAGTTGCGCCATCAATAGTGGCTGCTTCGTAAAGCCCGTGATCAATACCTATAATTGTTGCATAGTAAATTATGCTCATATAACCAAAGTTTTTCCATATATAAACTATTGTAAGAACAAACGGCCAAATTTCTTTTTTCGCATACCAGTTGTTCATATCGCCACCGAAAAATACGCCGTTAATAATTCCGCTTTCTGCGCTTAAAAACGCAAAAACTATGTAGCTTACCACAACCATAGAAATAAGGTATGGTATAAGTATTAGTGTTTGATATATTTTTTTTGCCATAACATTTTTAATTTCATTTAGCATAATTGCTATTGAAACCGCCATAAATGTTCCCAGTATAATAAACACAAAATTATATCCTAATGTGTTTCGAATCATAATCATTGCATCTTTTGTTTTAAAAAGATATGTGAAGTTAGAAAAGCCTGTCCATTCGCTGCCCCACATGCCTAAAGAATAATCGTAATCTTTAAAGGCAAGGCTAATGCCGGCCATTGGAATGTAGTTGTTAATAATTAAGTACACTAAACCCGGCAACATCATTAAAAATAATGGAAGCGCCTGTTTAAATGACTTCATTCGTTTTGATTTCAAAAAAACGCCCTCTTTCTAATTCAATAGGCTTTAATTACGGATGTGGTTAAAGTTTTAACCACATCCGCATGTTGCAAGTTACTATTTTGAGGCAAAATATTCTTTAATTTGCTCGTTTTGCGATTCTAAAATATCATTCATGCCTGCTTGTTCAAGCTCTTGTAAAACCATAGGTATTGTTTCTTCCGGGTTTAGTTGGCCTGAAATTAAGGCAACATAATATTGATCGTAAATTTTTGAAACAGCTGCCATTTCATCTTCTAAGCCCTCATAATCCCATTTAAAGCCGGCTATTGGAGAAATAATCAGTGAATCTGCATATGCCTGTGCTTGTTCTTTGAAATCAGGGCCAACAAACATTGATGGAATAGAAATCATCGGGTTTGGATATGTCCAGAATTGGCTTATGCCCGAATATGTGTTTGTTGTTGGGTCAAGCCCTTCCGGATAATGCGCTGTGCCATTTTCCGCAACAACATAGTTTGTGCCCTCAAGGCCGTTTGTTAAATATGTAGAAAGTGTTCCGTCTGTGTAAAGTGCTTCTAATAGTATCCAAGATGCATCTTTGTTTTTGCTGTTCGAGCTAATGCCATAGCTAACAACATTGTTGATATTAGAGTATTCAACCGAATCTATAAGTGCTGCTGTGGGGATTGTATCATTTGCTTCTGTAAGTGCAACATCTTTATACTCAACGCCTTGTTGCCTTACTAAAAAGCCAAAAGCTTCTTCGTTTTTAATATATGCGCCGCCGCCGATAGAATTGCTTAAAACGTCGGGTAATACAAGGCCGTCGTTATACCATTTATAAGCATATCTGCTTATTTCCCAAAAGCCGTCAGTATCAAAAACCGATTTGCATTGAATATTGTTCTCGTCAAAGTCCTCATCGAACATTGGAACAACACCATAGCGGCCGCGTTCGTCTGCCATGCCATCGCCAAATTCCCATAAATCAAGAAGTTTGCTTGGCTCTACACCGGGAACAAGCGTGTAAATATCTGGATATGCTTCTTTTACTTGATAAAGCAATTCATCAACTTTTTCTATTGAATCTATGCTTTGTGGGTCGATATTAAGTTCTTCAACTATTGCTTCAGACATAAACAAAGCCGATTCTTGCCCGCCCCACCATTTTCTTGGAAGTGAATATAGCATGCCATCGTATGTTGTTGCAAGAATTTCAGACTCTGAGAATGTGTCTTTTAATGCATCTGATGAATTCTCAAAATAATCGTTAAGCGGTGTTAATTGCCCGTTTTTAACGAATGTTACAAGCGGTGAATTCATCAACGGAAGCACATCGCACTCGTCTGTTGTAAGTGCAAGGTTTGTTTGGGTTGCCCAGTTGCCTAAATCAATGTAAGTTAATTTAACTTGAATTCCGTAATTTTCCGCTAAATGCTCGTTCATTGCATCTTGTACGGCTAAAACGCCTTCGTCTGAGAAATTGTTTGTTTTTGGAACGTGCAAGCTTACAGTTATCATTTCCTGTGTGTTTTCTGTTTGTGCTGTGTCTGTGCTATCTGTTTGTGCCGTTGCCGTGTCACCTGTCGGCTGTGAACAACCTACTATTGTAAGCGCCATAATTGCGCAAAGTAGTAGTGCTAATAATCTTTTCAAATTCATCATTACCTCTCCTAAAAAATATTATTGCTCGTTAGAGCTTGCCAAACCGATATAACCCAAACCCGCCTGTTTTAGGCTTTTTGCTAAATAAAAAAACGATTTCGAATTCCAGCGGCTTGTCTTTATGTTGATTATATATAAATTTTCTGCTTATTTCTATATAATTTCCGATATATTGCTATTGAAATTCCGACATGATGTCATAAAGAGTCGAAACAGAAAATGTGTTTTGTGAAAACAACTCACCGTTAAAATACGCTTGCGATATTATTGCACAACTATGTATATATACTATACAATAATTTTAACGGCGCAAAAAGCCTTTAAAGTTTTGCATTATGTAATTTTTTAATAGCAATTAACTTTTTAACAATATTTTTATATATCTTTGCAATATATAACATAGCAACTAAAGCTACTTATATATTATAATTAAAGTTAATATTATCTACGTATTTTAAAATTTGATAAATTATAGGAGATTTGATTATGATTTATAAAGATTCTTCAAAACCAATTGAAACAAGAGTGCAAGACTTGCTTTCAAGAATGACACTTGACGAAAAAATTGCACAGACGCTTTCTATAAACCCTGTTATGTTAGCCGTTGCCCCCGAAAAACAAGCCGAATTACTAGAAAACGGCAAAATTACAGATGAAAACCTTGTTGAATTGATGAAAAACGGCATGGGTTCATTGCAACTGCCCGGAAAAAACATGGCGCCCAAAGAAAGTGGCATGTACCGAAATATTTTACAAAAGCATTTAATGGAAAACACAAGGCTTCAAATACCGTTTTTATCGCAAGAGGAATGCCTTAACGGCCAGCTTGCAAAGGGTGCAACTATGTTCCCAAGGCCTATTGGCATGGCGGGCAGTTTTGATAGAGAGCTTGTTCAAGAAGTTTACAGCGCGGTAGGCAACGAGGCGCGCGCAAGAGGCGCGCACCAAGCGTTTACACCCGTGCTTGATATCGGAAGAGACCCACGTTGGGGCAGAATTGAAGAAACATTCGGCGAGGATACCTATCTTGTAGCGCAAATGGGGCTTAGCGTTGTAAAAGGTTTGCAAGGCGGGGCAAACGGCGTAAAAGATGGGCATATTATATCATCGCCAAAACACATGGTTGGCTATGCACAAGGTGCCGGCGGCAGAAATTTTGCGCCAACCACCGTTTCTAAAAGAGAACTTCACGACCAAATTTTGCCGCCGTTTAAAACGGCAGTTAAAGAGGGCGGCGCGCTTGGCATTATGCCCTCGCACGCAGATATTGATGGCGTGCCATGCCACGGTAACCATTGGCTTTTAACAGAACTTTTAAAAGAAGAATGGGGCTTTAAAGGCATTGTGGTTTCCGATTATAATGATATTGAACGGCTAGATATTTTGCACCATGTTGCACAAGACACTACGCAAGCGGCGGCAATGGGCTTAAAGGCCGGCATGGATATGGACGTTCCGGCAGGCTCTGCATTTAGGCATTTAGCAAAGGCAATAGAGTGCGACGCAAGCTTAATAGAGCACCTTGATAATGCAGTTGCGAGAATTTTACGCCTAAAATTTGCCCTTGGCCTATTTGAAAACCCATATGTAGACATAGACAAAATAGAAGATGTAGTAAACTGCGAAAAGCACATTGAGCTTGCAAAAAAAGCCGCAAGAAAAGTGCCAATTTTGCTTAAAAACGAAAACAAAACACTGCCTTTACAAAAAGGCAAAACGGCTAACATAGCAGTTATAGGCCCCACGGCACACCCTGTTGAGTTTAGCTATTATAGCGAGCGCCCAAACATTGGCGTTAGCATTTTAGACGGCATAAAAGAAAAAGCGGGCGAAAATTGCAATGTGGCATACGAAATGGGTTGCCATATAACAAAAAATTCTTCTGCTATGGAAACAGAGCTAGATGCCGAAATTGAAAACCCCACGCTTTACAGCTTTGAAGAGGAAAAAGAAAGCATTGAAAAGGCTGTTGAAATTGCAAAAAATTCAGACGTTGCAATTGTGTGCCTTGGCGGCTCGCCAAGCACAAGCCGCGAGGCAGTAACATTAATGGCACATTATGGCGACAACGCGCATTTAGACCTTGTTGGCCAGCAAAACGAGCTGCTTCGCAGAGTTTTACAAACAGGCACGCCTACCGTTGTTGTTCTTATTAACGGCAAACCACTTTCTTGTGAATATGTTTACAATAACGCCCATGCGGTTCTTGAGTGCTGGTATTTGGGCACGCAAACAGGCACAGGTGTTGCCGATATTTTATTTGGCGATGTAAACCCAAGTGGCAAACTTCCCGTTACAATAGCAAGAAGCGCAGGGCATTTGCCAAGTTATTACAGCCAAAAAGCAACAGCATTTTTGAAAGATTATCTGTTTGAAAAAGAAGGGCCGCTATTTTGGTTTGGCTATGGGTTAAGCTACACCGAATACGATTACAGCAATTTGCGCTTATCTTCGCCACAGATAAAAAAAGGCGAGAGCATTACCGTTAGCGTTGATGTTAAAAACACAGGCGAGCGTGACGGCGAGGAAATTGTTCAGCTGTATGTTAGCGATATTCAAGCGTCTGTTGTGCGCCCAAGCATTGAACTTAAAGGCTTTGAAAAAGTTTTTATAAAGGCAGGCGAAACAAAAACCGTTGTTTTTGAAATAAAAACCGACATGTTTGAATTTACAGGCCTTGATTATAAGCCAACTATCGAAAGTGGTGAATTTAAAATATCGGTAGGTAAAAATTGTAAAGATGTGCTTACTGCTGAACTTGAGCTAGTATAACAACAAGATAGGGCGGTTGTGAAATTTCTATATTTCACAACCGCCCACTTAATTAAAGCTTATTAATTATCATTGCAATAGTTTAT
>CAYJGM010000060.1:0-14716 GCA_964369495.1 uncultured Bacteroides sp.
TATCGTCAGCACATCTGCATCAAATTTCTCATCATTTTTCACCGCTTTGCCATTTGGCTCAATGTTGCCAAAGTACAGCTCTTCAATTATGTTCATTTTTATTGCTCCTCATTAAATAGCAAACGGTTGTCTGTATCAGGATTTTTGAATAGACGATCGATTATTTTTTTCTCTACTATTCCGCTTTTAGTTTGTAAACGAAATAGCAAAGAACTTTAATTTTTGCTTTTATTCTAGGTTTAAAAAACTACTATGTTTTATCTACTTTAGTTGTTCTAATGGTAACCTCAATTAATTCGACAAGCTTTTAAATTAATTGCTCTAACTAATAAATAAAACTCAGCTATTTTATATCAATTTTTCAAATAAACATCGTCAAAAGGATGTTTATAAAAAATATTGGTTGACAAAAAAATAGAATACTGTTATACTAATGGTACCGGTTGCATAATATTATACAAAATTTATATCTTTGAACGTATTTTTATGTGATATGTGTTTAAAATCTATCCAACAAACATGCATACCTGTGTTAAGTTAGATGTTTTAGATTAAAAGTAGTGAAAATTATTTCAGTTAAGTGTATGATAAACTGTTTTAATAAACACGTTACTATAGGTAGGCCTAAACCTGCGTTTTCACTTTTTAAATGTTTTTATAGGAGATTTATATGGCAAATATAAAAGAAATAGCGAAAGCTGCTGGGGTATCTACCTCAACAGTATCACGGGTTTTAAATAACAACTCCTTAATTTCTCCCAAAATGCGTAACCATGTTTTGGAAGTTATGCGTAAATATAATTATGTACCAAACGCAATGGCTCGTGGCTTATCCAACAAAAAAGCAAATGCAATTACATTATTGGTAAATCACGAAAATGCTGAATCGTTTGACAACTTTTTTTTCCATAAAATTATGTATGGCATCGAAAATTTACTTTACCGCAGTGACCTTTTTCTCTTAGTTTCTAATTTTGAAGATTCGCGTATTGCAAGAGATCGTTTAACTCGCATGGTGCAAAGCAAGCTTACACAGGGAATTATTGTTCCATCTTTTATTCTAACTACAGATTTACTTAAAACTCTTGAAAATCTTAATATTCCATTTGTTGTGCTTGGCGAGCCTGAACATGCCACCACTTCTTTTGACTGGGTTGACATAAACAACTTTCAAGGGGGGCAATTGGCAACACAACATTTAATTACTGCCGGTTATCATCGGGTTGCATTTTTAAGCGATGGTCAACAAACTGTATTTAACAAGAACCGCTTGTCGGGATATCAATCAGCTTTAACACAGCAATGCATCGCAATTAATAATGATTTTATCGAGGAGTGCGATGGCAGTAAAGATAGCGCTTTCATGGCAATGTCAAAGTTGCTTGCTTTACCAACGCCTCCTGATGCTGTTGTTTGTACTGGCAATGTTATTGGCGTAGGCGCAATGGCGGCAATTCAACAAAAAGGTTATGAAATACCGCGTGATTTTGGCCTAGTATGTTTTGATAATTCTCCTATTGCTGATCTCATGAATCCATCAATGACAACCGTTGCCGTTGATGTTTTTGGCATGGGTGCAGAAGCCGCTAGGCTTTTATTACAATTGATTACAAATGAAACTGTAACCCGACAAACAAGTCTTATCGCAACATCCATTGAAATAAGAAAATCTTCAAAAAAACTAAAGGAGCAGTAATATATGTTACTTCATGAATCTTCAAGGGAATTTATTTTTGCACAAAAAAGAAACCGGTTGCATATTAGGCTGCAATATTTGTCGAAAACCCCCGTAGACATTAATCTTTATTCCTGGAATCGGTTTTATACAGATGACGTTTTATATAAAAAAATGTGTTGTGTAGGACATGACGCTTCACGTTATTATTATGAAATTGAACTTGAATTTGAAGCCGCGGCTCAATATTTGCAATATTACTTTGAAGTTCACACAAACGATGGCGCAATTTATTGGAGTAGACATGGTGGTGAACAAAGTCGCCCAAAATATTTTTTCGAATACCTATCAACAGCAGAATTAGATAACCTGGACCCACCTGAATGGGCACAAGGAAGCATTTGGTATCAAATTTTTCCTGAACGCTTTTTCAATGCAAACCCAAACAATGATCCGCCCGGTGCCGAAGCCTGGGGGGCACCTCCTAATAGAGAAAATCATTTTGGCGGAGATTTAGCTGGCATAAGAGAAAAAATTCCATATTTACAAAAACTGGGAATAGATGTTTTATATATGACTCCTATTTTTGCATCTCCCTCTAATCATAAGTATGATACGACAAATTACTTTGAAATTGATCCTTCTTTTGGAACAACACAAGATTTAATTTCTCTTGTTAAAGATTGTCATTCACAAGGCATTAAAGTCATCTTAGATGGCGTATTTAACCATATTGGCTATTCTTCTAAACAATTTCAAGATGTAATCAAAAACGGGTCCGCTTCTGAATTTGCAGATTGGTTTTATGTCGAAAACTATCCAATTCAAACAGAACCACTTAATTATGAATGTGTTGGTTATTATAAATGGATGCCAAAATTACGCTATAAAACACGCGCTGTGCGAGACTACATATTGAGTATTGGGCGTTACTGGATTGAAGTAGCAGACATTGATGGATGGCGCCTTGATGTAGCGGATGAAGTTGATTTTACATTTTGGCAAGAATTTCGCCAAGAAATTAAACGTGTTAAGCCAGATGCGTTTCTCCTTGGAGAAACATGGAAAGATGGTCGTGATATGGTTCGCGGTGATCAAATGGATTCTGTTATGAATTATTTGTTCCGAGATGCTGTGCTTGATTTTTTTGCACGACAAGAAATTGACGCAAGTATTTTTGAACAAAGAATTTCACAAATGTTATACGGATATTCAAACCCTGTACGCCCTGTTCTTTACAACCCCCTTGGTTCGCATGATACAGCACGAGCTTTAACAGAATGTAAAGACGATTTGAACAAGTTAAAACTTATGGTGGCGTTTCAAATGACGTTTCCCGGAATGCCCGTAATTTATTATGGTGATGAAATTGCTATGTATGGAGAAAATGATCCGGACTGTCGCAAAACGATGGAATGGGAAACGGCAAATAAGGAATTGTGTGATTATTATAAAGATCTTACAAACTTACGTCATCAAGTTCCGAGTTTGCAATTTGGTGATATAAAATTTATTTATTCAAATGAAAGTGTTACTGCTTATTCTAGAACGTATAAATTTGAAACAACTTATATTGTTATTAATAATGCTTCACAAGAATGCACTGTAAATATTCCTCTGTTTGAAGGTGCAACTAATATTACAAATTTGCAATCAGCGCAACAATTTCAGCTTGCAGGTAAATTAATTCCAGTACATTCCCAACTTACCGACAACAGTTTGTGGGTTTATGAAAAAACTTTTCAAGTTACACTTCCGGCATTTTCTTTTGGCATTATTACAACATATAATGAAACGCAAAATGAATAAACATACTTGATATTTTTATCTTAATAAAAACTGTAATTATTTGTAGTAAGAAGGTTTCCAATTTAGAAAGAGGGTTTTTATTTGACTACTGAAAAATCAAGCAGAGCACAAAAAAATAACAGGAAAAAAGCTGCTATTTTCAAGCGGGAATTACCGTTACATCTTATGATATTCCCTGCAGTTTTGCTTGTGCTTATTTACAGCTACGGGCCAATGATACTTAGCCTCTTTGTCGCATTTCAATCTTTTACACCTGCAAGAGGTATCTGGGATTCTGCCTGGGTTGGATTTGAAAATTTTAAAAACCTTTTTTCACTTCCAAACTTCGGACAAGTTGTTTTTAACACAATTTATATTTCGCTTTGGAAAATGGCTTTAGGTGTTATCGTTCCTGTAATTTTTGCCCTATTGCTGAACGAAATCAGTAATAAAGTGTTTAAAAAGATGTTTCAGACGCTTGTTTATATGCCTAACTTTTTGTCATGGATTATCATTTCAGGAATTTTAATAGATGTTCTCTCTCCCTCTGAAGGTGTTATAAATAAAATTCTTGCACAATTTAGCATCGAACCAATCTTTTTTCTTGGTGACCCTGATTGGTTTCCATTCACAATTATTGTGTCGGATATTTGGCAAAGGTTTGGCTTTGGTACGGTTGTGTATCTTGCAACTTTAACCGGTATTGATCCTGTTTTGTATGAAGCAGCAGAAATTGACGGTGCAAATCGTTGGAAACAAACAATTCATGTTACACTTCCAGCCTTAAAAGGCATCATTGTTTTGATGACTGTCCTCAGCATGGGTAATATCTTAAATGCAGGGTTTGATCAAATTTTTAATCTTTATAGCGCACAAGTTTATGCAACGGGCGATATTCTTGACACGTTAATTTATCGACTTAGTATGGAAAACGCACAATTCTCCCTTGGCACAGCAGCAGGACTATTTAAGTCTGGAATTTCTTTTATATTCGTTGTTCTTTCCTATTATTTAGCTGATAGATTTGCTGATTACCGTGTATTTTGATGTTCAATATGAAAACGAAGTTTAGCGTACAAAATCACGCTAAAGCATTTGTAATAAGGTGTACCATAGAAAGACGACACATGCCAAAAATCTCCATTTTGTACGGAGATTTTTTAAAGCTATTTGTGCTGTGCACAGAATGGAGATTAATATGAAAATAAAGACATCCTTATCTAGAAAGTTTTTTTGTTTTTTAAACTATGTTTTTTTAATTCTTGTATGTGCGCTTTGTGTTTTGCCATTCGTAAATCTATTAGCTGTCTCTTTTAGCAGTTCAACAGAGGTATCCCTTGGAAATGTAACATTTTGGCCAAAGGAGTTCACAACTCTATCTTACGCATTTATTATGCGCAACTCTACATTTTTTCAAAGCTTTTTTGTATCTATTACTAGAGTTGTTCTAGGTGTTTTAGTGAACTTGTTGCTCATTATTTTTACAGCATATCCGCTTTCCAGAAGCAAAGAGCAATTTCGAGCACGTAATATATATTCATGGTTTTTTGTAGTCACCATTTTATTCAATGCCGGTATGATACCAACATTTCTTATTGTACGATATACAGGGCTTAATAATTCTATGTGGTCTATGATTCTTCCAACCGCACTTCCTGTTTTTAGCATGCTTGTTGTGATGAATTTTTTGCGTAATCTTCCAAGGGAATTAGAGGAAGCTGCTTTTCTTGATGGAGCAAATCACTTGCAAACACTATATCGTGTTATTCTGCCTCTTTTAAAGCCAGCACTTGCAACAGTGGCATTGTTCAGCATAGTCACTCACTGGAACGCGTGGTTTGACGGTATGTTATATATGTCTCGTGAAGAACAACAGCCTCTTATGACATATCTTCGTACCATTATCATTAACCCTGCTCTTTTTTTCGGTAGCACTACAAGTAGTTCATCTGTGCTTTCTGAAATGAGTCAGTATATTAACACTCGCACTATTCGAGCGGCACAATTGATTATTGCTGCGTTTCCCATGCTGATTATTTACCCTTTCATACAAAAGTATTTCACAACCGGTCTCGTGATGGGAAGTGTGAAAGGCTAACGACGTATAATAGGACGCTGAGTGCACGCTGCGTCTAATTATAAACACAACAAAATTATTACAAGGAGGATAACTCAAAATGAAAAAGACATTGTTAACACGCTTACTCGCATTGATTTGCATTTTCGCATTCGCATTATCGGCTTGCAGCACTCCAGAATCAACACCTGTCACTGAAAGTACTGATACAACGACATCTGTTGATATAACTGAAACTCCATCTGAAGAAGCTGACCCATTTGGCATTTATGACCCGGCAATTTCCTTTACATATGCATATAGAACACAACCGATTATCGAATATCCCGAAGGGGACAGCCTTGATGATAACATTTGGAGCCGTGAAATTGCAAAATACGGCATGAACATGGAGGTTATTTGGGCCGCGGATGACAAAACCGGCGACTATGATACAAGATTAACTGTTGCAATGGCCTCCGGCGATATTCCAGATGTATTCATGAGCACTTCTTACAATACAATGTATTCCGCATACCAAGAAGGTTTAATTGCAGATATTACAGATGTTTTTGAAGAATATGCAAGTGATTATGTTAAAAACCTTTATGAAACTAACACAGATCTTTTCCAATCGTGTTTTATTGATGGGAAGATGGTTGCCATCCCTGCTCTTGGCACACCTATTGAGGGCACAGGCACATTCCTTTGGATTCGAGAAGATTGGATGAATAATTTAAATTTGCAAGCACCTGAGACATTTGAAGACGTTATAGAAATTGCACGTGCGTTTACAAATGATGACCCCGATGGCAACGGACAAAACGATACGTATGGTCTTGGTTTGCAAAAAGATTTCTTTAACAACTCTTTTGGAGACATTATGGGGGTTACAGCAGCGTATGGTGCACCAACTTTAAGCCGTACAGATAACGACATGTGGTTTGAAGACTCCGATGGAAACATTACAAATGGTAGTATTCAACCAGGAACAAAACAAGCGTTACAAACGTTACAAGACATGTATTTAGAAGGTTTAATTGATCCTGAGTTTGGTGTTAAAGATGCCTCTGCTCTTGTGGAAGATATTACTAGTAGCAAAATCGGCATGTTTTTTGGTTATTCCGGAAGTGCATTCTATCCAGGTTCTGCCCTTTATAATACTGACCCAGCAGCAAAATTTGTTCCTTACGCTGTTCCGGCAGCAGAAGGTTATGAAGTTCTTATGGGCAATTACTGGCCGGTATTAGGATATTATATGGTTAGTAGCACCTATGAAAATCCTGAAATCCTTGTAAAATTGCTCAATATCACCAAATCAATTAATAATGAAAACATTACTAAAGAAACATCAGCAACTTATGCTGACAATGGTGTATGGATGCTTGCGCCTGTAGCCTCGACTGCGCCTTCACTATTTGAACAATCAACAGAAATTATTGCCGCTATTGAAAATGATGACGGTGGTGCAAATATTTCTAGTAATGAAGCAAAAGAACGCTATAACCTGGTTGTTGATTTTATTGAAACCGGAAATAATGATAACTATCAGTATGGTTGGTGGGGACAGTATGGGCCACAAAGTTCCGCAGCTATCATTATGAATGACTATATACCTAATAATAAGCAACTTCTAACAACAGTTATTGGTGTTCAACCAGATAGCATGATTCAAAAGCTTCCAAATTTATTAGATATGAGAGAACAAACATTCACCGAAATAATCAAAGGCGGCGATATTGATTTGTTTGATGATTTTGTAGAAGACTGGAAAAATGCTGGTGGCGAAGAAATCATAAATGACCTCACGGAAATTTACGGATAATTTTCAATAAAATGGCATGTGTGTGTTTTTAATAAGCAATAGAGTACTGTATCACTAAAGGTTAATGTGCTTGTCTTAGAAAAGAATTCTCATGTGCCATTTTTTGTAGAAATTAACAGCAGTTAAACCTAACAATCAACATCATATATTGCAAACAAATCAGCATTACTGGTTTTTATGTTACAAATCTACTACACTACTATAAAATAAGGTGGATTAAATTATGCAACAATCATGCGAAATGACCCTAAAAGAAGAACTTACAACATATGGTAAGCTATTTACCTTTGAATTACCTATGAATACTTATCCAGATAAACGAATGCGTACCATAAGGGTATGGTTGCCGGAAGATTATGACGGTCAGCTTCGCTTCCCTGTTTTATATATGCACGATGGACAAAATTTATTTAACGGGACAGAAAACGGAAATAATTGGTGTGTAGAGCGCGAAATGCATGCACTTAGAAAAGAAGGACTTGGTGCAATTATTGTAGGGGTTGATAATGCATCTACACGCATGTCTGAACTATGCCCCGATATGCCTGTTAGCGATGAGCTTTATGTTACTTGCAATCTTCCACGGCAAAAAATTATTCCAACCGGACATTTATATTCAAAATTTATTACAGAACAATTAAAGCCTCTTATCGATAAAACATTTTTGACATTACAAGACCAACAAAATACGGCAATTGGCGGTTCTTCTATGGGTGGGCTTATGTCTTTATATATGATTTTAAAATACCCACACGTATACAGTAAAGCAATGGTGTTTTCGCCAAACTTTGTTACACATGAACGCAAGATTTTATTCAACTGGATTGAATCCACTAATTTTAATTTACTAAAACACAGTAAAGTATTTATGTTTCACGGCGGAGTTGGTCTTGAAGCTATCAATTGGACATATGTTCAAGACATCTTTACTGCCATGCAAAAACATAATATGGATGATACACAGTTAGCGCTAATATATGATTCTCGTCAACCTCATTATGAAACTGCATGGCGAAAATATTTTCCACAAGCATTGCGTTATCTTTTAAACCAAGACAATAGTGAATCAAAATATTTTAAATAAACTGTGTAAAGAATCTGTTTTAAAACTGTCTTTACAAAAATTTTTCTTTAGCTTTTTCAATGCTTTTTTGTCAACAAAACCGTAAAATGATTCATCGCACATACAAAGCAACTAAACAACAAATTACAAATTGGGGAGAGCAATATCATGTATAAGCGCATCTTTGAGTTAGATCCATGGAAAATAAAAACAAAACAGTTTTCAAAAGAAAACACCTTGTTAATGGAAAGTCTCACCTCTATCGGAAACGGTTATATGGGAATGCGTGGCAATTTTGAAGAAGATTACTCGGGGGATAGCCATCAGGGAACTTATATCGCAGGTGTATGGTTTCCAGACAAAACACGTGTCGGCTGGTGGAAAAACGGGTATCCCCACTATTTTGGAAAAGTCATCAATGCTATGGATTTTTCAATGATAAAAGTTGTTGTAAATGGACATTCAATTGATTTGGCTCAAACGCCTTTTGAAGATTTCTACTTAGAACTTAATTTGCAAAATGGGCTGCTGACACGCTCGTACATCGCCAAAGTTGAAACCACGGCTGTGCGTTTAACGTTTTGCCGTTTTTTTAGCATTGTAGAGTGTCGAATGGCTCATTTTAAATTAACAATAGATGTTATCGAAGGGTATGCAAACGTTGAAGTTGTTTCCGGTTTAAATGGAAACGTTCAAAATAAGGACAGTAATTATGACGAGATGTTCTGGAATGTGATTGACCAAAGCGAAAACATTCCATGTTTTTTACAAATGCAAACTATTCCAAACGCGTTTGGAACGCCGAGATTCGCTGTTGGCGCTGCAATGCATCATAATTTATCTGTTTTGGCAGTTTCGAATGTAAAAACTCATAAAAACTTTGTTTGCGAATGTTTTTCGTTTGCCCTCGCTAGTGAGCAAACCGCCATTTTTGAAAAAAATGTAGCTGTTGTTACAGACAGAGACACGGACATTGAACAGCACAAGGTTGTTGCCGAAAGCATACTTTCTGTTGCGCAAAAATACTGTTTTGATGAACATTTGTTAGCACAATCAAGCGCTTGGAAAAAAAGATGGGAAAAATCTGACGTTGAAATTTGTGGAGATGTTGCTTCACAGCAAGGAATTCGTTTTAATATATTTCAATTATTTAGTACTTATTATGGCGATGATGAACGCTTAAATATTGGGCCAAAAGGCTTTACCGGAGAAAAATACGGAGGTGCAACATATTGGGATACAGAAGCATATATTTTGCCTATGTACCTTTCAATTGTTGAACCTGAAGTAAGTAAAAAACTATTGCAATATCGCCACAACCAATTAAAAGAGGCCATCTATAATGCAAACCAACAGGGGCTTTTGGGCGCACTTTATCCCATGGTTACGTTCACTGGTATAGAGTGTCATAACGAATGGGAAATTACTTTCGAGGAAATTCATCGCAATGGTGCAATTGTTTATGCTATTTATAATTACACCAATTACACAGGCGATAAAACATACCTTCTTGAGCAAGGAATTGACATACTTGTTCAAATCTCACGCTTTTGGGCAAGCAGGGTACATTTTTCTAAAAACAAAGACATGTATATGCTTCATGGCGTAACTGGGCCAAACGAATACGAAAATAATGTAAACAATAACTGGTATACAAATTATCTTTGCAAGTGGACATTATGTTACACTTTAACAAACCTAGACAAAGTCACACCTTCAAAAGCAACGTTTTTAAACGTATCAAAACATGAGCGCAAACAGTGGCAGAAAATTATAGAAAAAATGTATCTACCGCAAGATAATAACCGAAAAATTTTTATTCAAAATGATTGTTTTTTAGACAAAGACTTAAGTACTACAGAGAGTCTTTCTCCGCAAGACTTACCAATAAATCAGCATTGGAGTTGGGATAAAATTTTGCGTTCTTGTTACATCAAGCAGGCGGATGTTTTACAAGGTATCTATTTATTTAGTGACCATTTTACGATAGATCAAAAAAAGAGCAACTTTGACTTTTATGAACCAATGACAGTGCATGAATCTTCTTTGTCCGCATGTGTTCACTCCATTTTGGCCTGTGAACTCAATTATTCAACAAAAGCAATGGAACTTTATAAGCGTTCTGCGCGACTTGATCTGGATAATTACAACAATGACACTGAAGACGGGTTGCATATTACATCTATGAGCGGAAGTTGGTTAGCAATTGTACAAGGGTTTGCAGGTATGCGAACAGCAAAAAACAAATTGTCATTTTCACCTTTTTGCCCCGTTGAATGGACTAATTATACTTTTACTATTCTTTACAGGCATCGGCGATTGCGAGTTTCTGTTGATCAAAAACAAATCAATGTTACATTGTTATCGGGTAGCCCATTAGAATTGTATATATTTAACCAACCATATCAATTAGGTAAATCAAGTCTTCAAGTAACTCTATAAACATGAGGGATTAACATGATTATTAAAGGCATTCTATTAGATTTAGATGGTGTAATTACAAAAACATCCGAATTTCATTATGCTGCATGGAAAGAGCTTGCTACAAAGCTTAATATTGAGATAGACCATACAGTGAACGAACGATTAAAGGGCGTCAGTCGCATGGACTCTCTAAATATTATTTTGGAACATGGAAATGCGCACGATAAATATTCTCTTGCAGAAAAAGAAACTTTTGCCAATCAAAAAAATTGCCACTACATCGAATTGCTGCACCAACTTACACCCAAAGACATTCTTCCAGGAATAAATGAATTTTTGCATGATGTCCATGAACACGGTGTGAAAATAGGTCTTGCATCAGCATCAAAAAATGCTGAGTTTATTATTAACGCACTTTGCTTAACAGATAGTATAGATTTTATTGCGGATGCAGCAAAAGCCATGCATTCAAAACCTTCTCCCGAAATTTTTTTGATGGCATCACAAGGGCTTAGCGTTCCTACTGATTGTTGCATTGGTATTGAAGACTCCGCAGCCGGGATAAAAGCGATTCATGCAGCAGGTATGAAAGCAGTAGGAATTGGCTCTCATGATTTTCTACACGAAGCAGATTTACTACTAAGTCAAACTAGTGAGCTTTCTTTTTCTAAAATATTAGAATTTTTTAACTAGCTATAATACTTTTTTTAGGGCAATCTATACTGAAAGTTAGTGTTTTCTCATTGTAGTAATGATGTTTTTGCATAGAAATAAACGCTGCCCTCACTATTTATGTTGGGCAGCGTTTATTTCTAAAAAGTGTTTTTATATTTAACATTATCATTATCACGGAGCAATATAAAACCGATTTTTAGTTTTAGGAGATTTGTTAAATTCTAACATAAAGTTAGCTCGCTCCAAAGAAGTTTTGTAGGCGATAATTGCTGATTCTAGTTCTTCAAAAGTAATCACTGTTTTATCTAAATGATAAATATAGTCATTGCCTTCATAAGTATCTTTTGTCTGTGCGTTGATAGGGCCAGTCAAATGAAATACATCTTTTTTAAGTTGACGGGCAGGATTTCCACCCCAAATCGTATTGGACGGTATTGTTTTCCCCGAAACCACGGAATTGGCTCCAATTGTAGATCCTGAACCAATTTTTGTTCCTTTTAAAAGTAACGAATTAATGGCAATCCAAGCATGATCACCAATAAAAATACTTTTTGCAGGGTTAACAAATTTATTTTTATCGCCCACACTATAAATTGGATGCCCATCTGACAGTTTAAAATGTGCCCCGTCTGCAATCATGTTATCGTCACCAATAAATAAATTAACTCCATCTGCACACATGATAGGGATTGTTTTGGTAAGCCCCATAGTCGTATGTGTTCCAATATAGCAAAAACTATTATTAAACATATGTAAATCAATATGATGCGGCAGTAAAAAATTTTCGCCTAAAAAAACAACACTGTTGCTGCCCCAGAATGAGATTGTAGTGTTTAACAGTCGAGGCATTGGTTTGTCATCACGAGAAATGAGAATATTTCCATTTCCATAAAAAGTCACTTTTGAACTATCGAACTTAAAATCTCCAATGATTTGATTCCCGTCTTTTAATTGAGAAAGTTGATATTTATCAACTGATGTAATAATATGTGACAAATTAATCGCTCCTTCGTTTTATTTTTCAAAAAATAAGTTATTCTGCTCTTTATAATCTTTACACTTTTCTTTTTCTTTTGCTAACACAAGTGGATTGATAGCTTTACATAAAGATTCTTTTCCTTTTATGTTGCTCTCACTGTCATACAAATTTCTCCTTTTAATTTTAACTCTGACAATAGTTGAAGGATACTTTATCCTTACTGCCTACAACTATGCCTCCTGCATTTACATTTAATTTTTCTATCTAAATATAAAGGGCTGAAACACAAAAAATTACAGGTCATGCTCGAAATTATAAACAAGCTGCGACTTTTGTATAACCTTAACAGATTTTATTAGCAATAAATTTGTAGACCATTGGACGCTCATTAACTCTTAATTGGTACATCAGCACAGGAGTTTTGAAAAAATATGATGAGCCTATCTTCCAAATAAAAGTAATATGAATGGTTATAGTGTTGTGAAATCCCTAAATACTGCCTATCTATCTATATTTGGGTAAGCCACCCGTCTTTCTTCTGCTTTCCAATATCCAGAAACTTTTTATCCATTTGGTTTAAGCTATTCACTAACAAAGAAAAAAACGTTTTGGGGAGTTGTAAGACACTATTTAGTTATTAAATATATGGCGGAGTTATTAGGTTTGCAGATTTAGAGCATCCCTTATCTTCAGCCATGACAAAAAACTCCTTTATCCACCAAAGTTGTGCAAAAAAATGTGTGTACAGTCCAAAACATCTTAGATATTGTACCTTTTTCAACTAATAACTAAAATAGAAAGGTGTATTAAGTATCAAATGAAAACCATTATTACTCGCGCTGATGATTTTGCTTCTAGCCATGCTGCCAATCAAGGTATCGCTCAAGCAACTAATCAAGGCTTTCTTAAAAACATTTCAATTATGGCTGTGTGCGAAGATTATCTTGAAGAAGCTGCAACACTACTTGCACATCGAAATGATTTGTGCTTTGGGCTACACGCAGTTATAAATTCTGAATGGGACAATGTGCGTTGGGGACCTCTGACAGATGCCAAGTCACTCTTGGATTTCAGGAATAGTTTTTATCAAAATCCTACCAGCTTTCTTCAGTTCCCTCCTGATTTAGATGAAGTAATGGCAGAGATAACGGCACAATACAATTGCTTAAAACAGGCTGGCTTTAACATTTCTTATGCCGAAACACATATGTTGCCTGAGCGCTTTATCCCTGGTTTACAAGAAAGAATGTCCTGTTGGATAAAGCAAAATAATCTTTTGGACTTCAATTATTTTATCAAACCATGTTTGCCTAATATAAATGATTTGGCAACTCATCCCACTTGCTTGCAATCGCTACTAGAGAGCCTTCCCGACGGACAGTATTTTTATCTATCACATCCCGCCATCTATGGGGAGGAAATGCTTCAAACAGGTAATTCTTTTGTAAGCGGAGAATTAGTAGCACAAACAAGAGCCACAGAATATGCTTTTTTAAATGATCCTGTTATTTTAGATACTTGCCGTGTATGTGGAGTAAAGCCCATTCGTTTAGATGAAGCCATCCCAGGAGATTATGTTTGGCTAACTCCAGACACTGTCTGCTTTTAAGTTATAACATTCATATTTTAATAACCTCGCATTTCGTAGAAATCTAATTTTTTTAACTCTCACTTTTTCAATTACATCTCACCTGAATTTTATATGCTTTTCTCACAAATTCACAAAACTTGATAGTCATTATTATACAATTAATTTCTTCACAATACCTATCGCACTGATAATATTCAAATTTGCATTTTTTTACCCCTCTGTTCATTTCGCACACCCTTTTTATCGCCCAACACCGCTTTACAAGGCGATTTAAATTTACTCCGTCATGCACTCGCTACAAATCACAAAAAGCGAAACATGTGCCTTTGTGCCCACACGTTTCGCTTTTGCTCGCTGATTATTAATTGGCAACCTTAATTTGCTTAAATCATTTATCTTTTAAATAATCCTTAAAATCACACCCCATAACATCAGCACAAAATTTTGCACCAAGCCTAAACCCCATGATGAAATTCTCAACTGCTGTTTGACCATTTACACATGCATAAGCTACAGAATAATCTCTAAATAGCTGTTCTTCTTTGCCAGATAGTAATTGCATAAGCTCCAACTCATTTTTATCATTTGTCAGCAAATCGGCAGCAAACTTTTCATCATTTTTCACCGCTTTGCCATTCAG
>CAYJGM010000061.1:0-14509 GCA_964369495.1 uncultured Bacteroides sp.
AAAATCATCGCTCTCATCATTTCGTCGCTCCTCCTTTTCCGAAAAAAGGCACGCTTCGGTGTAGCTATGGCTTTGCAAGCGCAGCCATTACGCTACACTCTTGCTACCACCTTTTTTCGGTTTAGTGCCCGAGGGTTATGGGTATCTATTTTGCAACACAAACACAAGTTTTCCTTAGACGAACTATAATCGTCTAAGGAAATTCTTTTATATTCTTTGCACTTGCATTTCAGCTTATATCAATGTGTTTTTTGTTATTATCATTTGATGAAATAATCTTTCTGACAAAATGTCTATAAGTGAAATATAAACAAGGTGATATTTTATATCACCTTGTTTATATTTATAAAAGTAGAATGTTAGTTGCCCTTATGTCAAATTTGGGCTTAACATTTATTGGTAAAATTTTTTCAAGTAACAGATTTTTTGTTGTAGCTTTTCTGTTTGATTTGGTATAAGTTGGGCAACAGTGCATTTTTCAATAGCTTTTAATAAATTTTTGGCAGCAACTTCGTTATAAAGGAGTTGTTTTTTATTCACTTTAATTGTTCGGTGTTGCCTTATTTTATTGTAGTATGTAAAGTTGTTAAAAATTACTCTTCAAGTAATTTTGATATAGAATGTTGAATAACATTTCCCGCTGCGCCAATTATACCCGGCTCATTTGTTGATTTTAAACGCAACACAACATCAGCGTCAGAATCTACCATTTCTTCAAAACGCCTTTTAATCTCATCAAACAATTCTGTTCCGAGCAAGTCGAACATTTCGCCTCCAATGGAAATATTATTTACATCGTAGCACATCATAATATTATTTAAGCACAAAGAGCTTAAAATAGACGCATATTCTATCATTGCTTTTTTATTTTTCATTACATTTATTTTATTATCGTCGGTTTTTAGAAAAGTTTTTTCAAGTGTCATTATAGAAAGTTTTTCTTCAAGCCACCCAGCGTTTTTTAGCCCACTGTTCTGGTCGTCAAAAAAACGCATATATCCTACTTCACCGCACATATTGTTTTTGCCACGCCTTAATTTACCGTTTAAAATAACCCCTGTTCCAACCCCTGTGCCCAAAGATAAATAAATTAAATCATCATTATTAGTAAGGTTTAATGAAATGAATTCACCCATTACTTCCATATTTAAATCGTTTTCCACTAAAATTTCAACATTATATCGCTGCTTAATATTATTCAGAATATTATTAATATTTTTGCGCTTTGTAATGCCAATTAACGGTGCGGCAACAATTTCATTTTTATTAGTGTTGTAAACACCCGGTATTCCAAGGCCCACTCCAAGCAAATTTTCATGTTTAACTTTATGTTTTTTTAACATTTCATCAATAATGGCATAAAGAAATTTATCGAATAATGTGTTAATATCGCTTTTTGCCTCTACTTTTTTAAAATCTATTATTTGATTAGTAAGGTTTACAAGGCCCACTTTTAAAAAAGAACCTTCTAGTATTACACTTATTGCATAATATTTGTTTTTGTTTAATGTAATCATTTGGGGTTTACGGCCAAGGGTTGAAACCCCTTCACCGTTTTCGATAATCAAATCTTTTTCTTTTAAAAAATTAATTATTTTAATTACAGTAGGTGCACTAATTCCGGTTAACCTAGCAATTTCCGATTTTGATGTTTGCTCCATTTGGTAAAGTAATTTGAACACCTTTTGCCTGTTCATGTCTTTTAAATGTGATGCAATAAATATTTTCATACAATGCTCCAATCTAAATTTTCACTTTCTTTACAAATGAAAACAGTAATATGTATTTAATTATTACACAAAAATTTGAAATTTTCAATGTTTTTGTAATTTTTAATTATTTTATTTAAAAAAATAAAAAGTGTATTGACAAAAGTAAAATAAAGTTGTATTATTTAATAAAGTTAATTAAATAATGTTTTCGGAGAAAAATATGGATTTTAAAATATACAATTCGGCTGCCGATATCGGAAAAAAAATTGCCGAGGAATTGGCGCAAGTTTTAGCTAACAAACCGAACGCTTTAATATGTATTGCTGCGGGGAATTCTTCACTTTGCTTATTTGAAGAACTTATTAAACTTCACAAACAAAATAAAATTTCATTTAAAGACGCTTATTTTATAGCTATGGATGAATGGCTTAATATGAATAAGGATACCAAAGGTAGTTGTGGAGATTTTCTTGTTAAAAATTTTTTTAGCAATGTAAACTTTAACCCCAATAATATACGTTTGGTTGATGGAAAAGCAAATGATTTGCAAGAAGAATGCAATGAATTAAAAAATTTTATTAATGAACACAGCGGCATAGATTACATGGTTTTAGGCGTTGGAATGAATGGGCATTTAGCTTTAAATGAGCCGGGTGTTTCTTTTGAGAAATCGGTGCATGTTTGTGCTTTGGATGAAGTTACAAAAAATGTTGGAAAAAAATATTTTAGCAATTCGCCTCAATTGGAGGGTGGTGTTACACTAGGAATTTCCGATATTAAAAATTCAAAAAAAGTGGTTTTAATTGTAAACGGAAAAGCAAAGCAAGAAATATTAAAGAGCATTATAAATAGTGAAATAACAAATAATATTCCTGCTACTGTTTTAAAAGATTGGCAGCATAGTGTTATTATGTGCGATGAACAAGCTGGAGAATTACTATAAAAATTTATACCATACAACATAAATATTAATTGATGGCAACAAGTAGGGTATTTTGTGAAAGGATGATATTTTTAATGAAAAAGCACTTTGCTGCAATTGATATTGGGGGTACAAAAATAGCGGTTGGCATAATAAATGATGATAAAACGGTTTTATCAAAAGAATGTTTTCCTACCATTAATGATGAAAATAGCGGAGATATCGCAACAACATTAATGACAAAAAGTATAAAGAAACAATGTGAACAAATTGGAATTACAATTGATAAATTATTTGGAATAGGAATTGTATGCGCCGGCCCTGTTAATGCAATTAAAGGCACTGTGGAAAATCCTTATACTTTACCGGGATGGGAAGGTTTTCCGATATGCGAAGTATTATCTCAAAAAACCGGTTTAGAAGTTAGGCTTGAAAACGATGCAAACGGCGCATTGATGGGCGAATTATTAATAAATAATATTCAAGATAAACGTGTTTTAGTTATAACATTCGGAACAGGTATTGGGGTTTCGTTTTGGGATTCAACTAAAATTTATCGTTGTAAGGATTCAACACATCCTGAGCTTGGCCATATCATTATAAACCTTGATGGGAAAAAATGTTACTGTGGAAATACAGGTTGTTTTGAAGCACAGTGTTCAGGAACTGCGTTAAATGAACGCTCGGAAGAATTAAATTATAATAATTTTGACTACTTATATAATAATAAAGATGACGACCCAAAAGTTAAAGATTTTTTAAGTATTTTAAAACGAGAAATTAAAGCGGGAATTTGGAATTTATGCGAGGTTTTTAAACCTGATATTATAATATTAGGTGGAGGGTTAATAAATAAATATTTTGAATTTGTTAAGTCTGCAATAGAACCTATTAGTGAGGGATATCAAGATTTTGTTGGAGAGTTTAAAATTCAAAAAACAACTCAAGCGATGCATTCGGCATTAGTTGGAACTTTGATGATGTATTCAGATAAACTTAATTGAAAGGGAATTTAAAATGAAAAAATATAATAAATTAAAAATAGCTATCATAGGTGCAGGCAGCGTGGAATTTTGTCCGAAAACATTATCGGATATATTATTAAGTGATAAAATCAACTCTTTGCCGGTAGAAGTTGTTTTAATGGACATTGATAAAAGAGCGTTGGAAGTTAGCAGCAAATATGCGCAAATGGCACTTGCTGTTTCAGGCAGAGATATAAAATTATGGAGCACTATTGTTTTAGATGAAGCCGTTAGTGACGCTGATTTTGTTATAACAGCTATTGAGGTTGATAGATACCACTATTGGTCTATGGATTTTCATATTCCTATTCGATATGGTTTTCGCCAGGTTTACGGCGAAAACGGCGGCCCGGGTGGCATGTTCCACACATTAAGAAACCTACCTCCTATGCTGCACATTGCACAAAGAATGGAAGAACTTTGCCCTGATGCGTGGTTGCTTAACTATACAAATCCTGAGGCAAAACTTGTTGAAGCAATTAGCAAATTAACAAAAATAAATGTTGTTGGAATTTGCCATGGTTATCAAGAGGGTATGCAACAAGTTGCAAAAATTCTTGGCGTTGATTGCGATGACATTGAGTGTGTTGCTTACGGATTAAATCATTTCGGTTGGTTGAAAAGTGTTGTGGATAAAAAAACAGGCGAAGATTTATACCCCTTATTAAGAGAAAAGGAAAAAGAATGCCACTGGCTTTCTAATTGGGATGCACTTGGCCTAAGTCGCATTATGCTTAGAACTTATGGCTTATTCCCATACCCGGGAACAAACCATATTGGCGAATATATAGCGTGGAGCGATAGTTTCTTAGCAAGCACAAGAATACAATATTTCTTTGATCCTGTTGTTGAAAAACCATGGGAAACAATGAAAACACCACGCTTTGTGTATGATTTCAGCTCTAACCCAACAGGTATAGATTTACACGATAAAAACAAAGAAAAAGAAGAAAGATATGAGGAACTTTTCCTTGTTCAAGCGGATAAATTAGAACAATCATCAGAATATGGTATTCCTATTATTGAAGCAATTGTGTTCGATGAGAAAAAACATATTCCATCATTAAATATGTTAAATAAAGGCACTATGCCTGGCATTATAGAAAACATGTGTGTGGAAGGCCCTTGCATTGTCGACAACAAAGGTATTCACCCAATTAAAGTTGAAGCACTTCCCACAGCAGTTGCCGCAATGATTAATACACAAGGTGCTATTCACAATTTAATTATTGAAGCATTTGTAGAAAAATCTAAAAACAAATTATTACAAGCCATTATGTTAGATCCTACTGTTTCTACATATAATAATGCAGTTGCGTTAATAGACGATTTGTTTGAACGTGAAAAAGAATTATTGCCTAAGCTTGAATGGAAATAATTATATAAAAAACATATATAAGCGAAAGGAAGAATAATTTAATATGAGAAGAATAAAGTCTAACATACAAGTGTTATCTGAAAGCGAAATGGTATTATTATTTGATAATTCATTGAAAATTTTAGATACAATGGGCATAAAAGTGCCTAATGATGAAGTTTTAGATATGTGCGCTGATTTAAATTGTATAATTGATAAAGAAAATCAAGTTGTTAAATTCCCGGTTGCTGTTATGGAACAGTTTGTTGAAAAAATGCGTGCTGAAAATTCAAACCAACACGATGAATTTGCCGCAAAATTATACGGGAAGATTTCCACACAAGTTTCTATTGTTGATTACAAAACAAATACAAGAAGATATGGCCTTCATGATGATAATTTAAAGGCAATTGCACTAGTTCAAAAACTAGATAATATTGGCTCATGCCATGCTGCGGTTGTTCCCTCCGACGTGCCAGCGGATATTACAGATTTAATTTCAACGGTTGCGATAAAAAAATATTCAAAAAAACCAGGACATACATATATTTTAACGCCAATTGCGGCAAAGTATATTTCTCAAGTAAACAAAGTAATTGGTGAAAGAACAGAATATTTATTTGAAACCATAAGCCCTTTAAGTTTTAAACAAGATACGGTTGATATGGCACTTGATATTGCTAAAAAAGGCGGAAGAATTGCTATTGCACCAATGGCAATGAGCTCTGCAACTGCGCCAACAACTATATCGGGAACAATTGTTATTCAAATGTCTGAAATTCTTGGCAGTGCATTTTTAGTTTATATGATGACAAAAGAATACCCGTATTTTGCAGCTTCTTGCCATTCTGTTGATTTAAGCACAACACTTTGTTCTTTTGGCTCGCCTAACCAGGCACTTTTTGCAGCTGCAGCAAACCAAATGGCACGTTATTGTGGCATGTATAGTGCATCTAACTCAGGCTTAACCGATTCGTTAAGACCCGATTTCCAAGGGGGCTTTGAAAAAGGCATTACAGCAATGTTTAATGGTTTAAGCGGTTCAATGAATATAGGCTGTCAAGGTATTGTAGGTGCAGACCAAGGCTTTAGTATGGAACAATTAACCATTGACAATGAATGGCTTGGATATTATAACTATATCACAGAGGGTTTTGAGGTTACACAGGAAAACATAGGCTATGAAACTATTTTTGATGTGGGAATTCAAGGCAATTTCCTTAGCGAAGATCACACAGTTGAATATATGAAAGATAATTACTGGTTTGGCAATTTATCTAACAGAGACGATTGGGGTAATTGGAATTTAAAAGGTGCAAACTCAATTTTAGATAAGGCATACCAATTTGTTCAAGAAGCTACCGCAAACTACAAAGAAATGCCGTTGGTTATAAGCCAAAGCGAAGCGGATGAATTAGATGAAATTGTTAAAGCTGCCTATGAAGAAGTAAACTTTAAAAATCAATAATATTCAAATTTAAGTTTTACCTTTGAAAATAGGAAGGATTGATACTAATTATGACATCAAGAGAAAGAGTTATTGCGGCTATCAACCATCAACAACCCGATAGAGTTCCAATAGATTTTGGCGCTACAGGGCAAAGTGGTATTAGTGTAAGTGCGTTATACAGATTGCGCGAGTATTATGGCTTAGAAAAGAAACCGTTAGATGTTTACGAAACAATGCAAATGATTGGTGTTATTGATGAAGACATGCGCCAAGTTGTAAAAGCAGATGTTGTAAGTGTCAATTTTCCACATAATTCATTGGGCGTAAAAAACGGCGAAAGCAAAATTTTTCATATGCCCGATGGAACACCAACCTATATTGCGCAAGGCAATGAATATGATGTTTTAGAAGATGGCTCTATTGTTATGTACCCACAAGGCAACCGTTCTTTTGGGCCGAGTGTGTACATGCCAAGCGGTGGTTATTTCTTTGATATGATTGACAGAGCGCCAAAAATAGATGAAGATAATTTAACACCTAGAGAAGACTTTAAAAATTATTTTAGCATTATAAGCGATGAAAATTTGCGCTTTGTTGAAAACCAAACGAATGATTTATACAAAAACACACAGTATGCAATAATAGGGAATTTAGCATGTGCGAACCTTGGCGATGCAGGGTGTTTGCCTGCGCCTTTTGAACTTGAACCCAAAGGCATAAGAAAGTTTGAAGATTGGTGTATGGCACAGGTTTTATACCCTGAATATATTAAAGAAGTTTTTGAAATGCAAGTTGAATATGCACTTAAAAATCTACAGCTATACAAACAAGCAGTTGGGGATAAAATTCAAATAGTTACTGTTAGCGGAACGGATTTTGGCACGCAAAACGCAGCATTTATTTCTGTTGATATGTTTAGAGAACTTTATAAACCTTATTATAAACGTGTTAACGATTGGATACACCAAAATACAAACTGGAAAACATTTTACCACTCTTGTGGTAGTGTTGTTAGTTTATTAGACGAATTCATAGATATGGGTGTTGATATATTAAACCCTGTTCAAACATCTGCAAAAGATATGAACCCATCTATGCTAAAAGAAAAATACGGTGATAAATTAACATTTTGGGGTGGCGGAATTGATACACAAAATATTTTGCCTAACGGAAGTGTAGATGAAATTCATAAGCATGTACAAGAAAACCTTTCAATTTTTTCAAATAACGGCGGCTATGTTTTTAACACAGTTCACAATATTCAAGGCAATACAAAAGCTGAAAATATCGCTGCAGCGTTTAATGCGGTACACGAATTTAACAAAATGCGTTAATTATATTTTATAGTTAAAATTAGTAAGACAAAATAGGTTGATATTAATTTAACATTTTGTGAATTAATATAAAATTTGCGCGTTTTTATTGTTAATAAATACAAAATAATACAGTTTAAACAATAATTTATATTATAAAGTAGACAAAGACAAAATAAAATGTTATTATTTAATAAAGTTAATTAAATAAATCAACCTGAAGTTTTTATGGATTTAGAAGCATTAAAGTGCTTTTAAAAATAATATTTAGGAGTAAAAAAATGAAAAGTACTATTAAAAGAACTATTTGCGCACTATTAGTTTTCTCTATGTTAGCTTTAATGCTTGTGGCATGCGGTACACCTACAGAGGAAACATCACAACCTGCAGAATCACAAGCAGCAGAATCCGGCACACAAGAAATGACATTGGCAGAAAAATTAGAAGTTGACCCAAACGAAGAACAAACAATAACAGTTATGTCATGGCACCATGTTCAAGCTCGTCGTGAGTTAATGGATACTACAATTGGAAGATTTAACGAACAATATCCAAATATCACAATAGAACATAGCCCGGTTGAAGATTATATCCAAGCTTACAAATTAGCTTTTGATTCAGGCGACGGCCCTGATATATGCTATGTTGACGATACAACTCAAAACCTATTACAACGTAATGGCTATTTAATGGATATGACAGATATCGTTCATGAAATGGGATGGCTTGATATTGGCAAAACCGGAACATTAGAATATCAAAACATTCGCACACCGGGCGAATACTATAGCGTTCCATTTTTAAGCGCACCTCGCGTTGTTTGGTATAATCAAGAAATTTTAGAAGAATTAAATATTGAACCACCAACAACACTTGATGAGTTTGACGTTGCACTAGCTGCAGTTAAAGAAGCCGGATACATTCCTTTCGAAGCAAGTGTTCTTACACTACTTTGGCACATTGATGGCGTTTTATTTGGCACAACACCTTTTGAAGATGTTAGCAAATGGTATTACCTAGAAGATAAAACCGACGCATACTTAGAAGGCAGGAAAGCTGCTTTAAATAAAGTTGCTGAATGGGTAGAATTAGGTTATTTCCGTGAAGGCGTTACATCAGTTGACCACAACAACCTATCTGTTTTATTTGGCCGTGGAGAAACTGTTTTCTATGTAACAGGTGCATCTGCATCTAGTGCTCTTTCAGAATCAGGCCTTGAGCTTGGCGCAATCCCATTCCCAAGAGTTAGTGAAGATTTCCCAATTACTTTAGTTGACGCAACAGATAGCAGCTGGGCTATCAGAGCTGACCTTCCTGAAGAAAAACTTGCAGCAGCTGTAGCATTTATTAACCAATTCTACACAGCTGAAACAACACAAGATTGGGTTGAAGGCGGTTTCATTACAACTTTAAATTACGATATGTCTGCAGCAGAACTTGAAGCTAATGCACAAGTTGCGCTTGCAGCAACAGAAAACTCACAAATTGGTTACTTCTTAGATAATGCAGTTCCCGGTTTATTAAACTCAATGCAAATTTTGAATGCAGAATTACTATTGGGCGAAATTACTGGTGACGAATATGATCAACAAATTGATGAAGAATATGAAAAATTGAAAGCTGAAGAGCTTGCAAAAAGAGAAGAATAATTTATAATTTAAAGTATATTATGGGGGAAGTAATTTCCTCCATAATATACTATTCAGGCAATTTTACAAGATTTTGTAGTTATTGCTTTTAATATTCAAACCACAATTTATTCAATCTTAAATCATATTTGCTGAATTGTATATTCATACTGCTTTTAAATTGTTTAATTTAAAAATGGTGTGAGTGTATAATTAGTGTTTAAAACATGACCGTATAATTTGTATAAAAGGAAGATATACTATGAAAAGAAAAATAAGCCCTAAGCTGAGAAACGATATCATTGCATATACACTTTTAGCCCCTGCAATGTTTATGTTTATTTACTTTGTTTTGGTTCCTGCCGTAGAAACCTTCGCTATTAGTTTTACGCAATGGGAGGGTATAGGCCCTAAAACTTTTGTTGGTTTAGATAACTACAAAGAGATGTTATTTGATAATGATGCATATTGGCTATCATTAAAAAACAATGTTATATGGACAATTGTTTCTATGACAGTGCCGGTTTGGATTGGCTTGTTCCAGGCAAATTTAATTGTTAGAGGCGGCTTAAAACATGCAAAAATATATCAATTAATCTTCTTTTTACCACAAGTTATTTCAATGGTTGTTGCCGCTGTTGCATGGAAATGGATATTCGACCCGGTTATGGGCCCTTTAAATGGAATACTTCGTTTAATTGGCCTTGAGCAATTTGCAAACATTGGTTGGCTTGGCAACCCCGACACAGTTATGATAGCACTTTGTATTGTTAATACATGGATTCATTATGGCTTTTGCTGTGTTGTATTTGCGGCTGCAATTCAAGGCGTTGATAAAGAATATTACGAAGCTGCGATGATTGATGGCGCTAACAGACGCTTGCAGTTTTTCCGAATAACTCTACCTAGTATAAGAGCATCTATGACAACAGTTCTTGTTTTAACAATGATATGGTCATTCAAGGTTTTCGATATTGTTTTTGCTATGACAAAGGGTGGCCCTGGCGAACATTCATATGTTATAGCGCTCCACACTTATATTCAAGGTTTTGTATACAACAGGTTAGGTTTGGCCTCTGCAATGACAGTTTCACTTACTATTATGGTTCTAATAATGTCTAAAGTGTTCACATACATAAGAGAAAAAGGAGATTAAAGGAGATTTATATGAAAAATTCATTGAGATTCAAAATTTATGCAAGTACATCTGCGATGTTCTTTGTGATAATTACAATTGCGCCTTTTATTCTTTTATTATTCACATCTGTGCGCACTATGCAAGATATTACACACAACGGCCCAATAGCTTGGCCTGAGGAATTTGTTTTTTCCAATTACTTAAGGGCTTGGGAAATAGGTAATTTTGCTGTTTATTATCAAAATAGTATTTTTGCAGCTGTTGTAACGGTTGTTGCTGTTTTGTTTTTAGTATTATTAAGTGCTTATGCATTTTCTTACTTAGATTTTAGAGGAAAAGGGTTTCTTTTTACATTAGTTATGTTGGGTTTGCTTATCCCGTTCCAACAAATTATGATACCACTGTTCCATACCTTAAAAGATTTGAACATGCTAAACACCTTATGGGCTATTATTTTACCTCAAATTGCAATGCAAATTCCATTTGGCATATTTTTGCTTAGGGGCTTTATGAAGGAAATTCCATATGCAGTTATAGAATCTGCTAGGTTGGATGGCGCAAATGAAAGGCAAACTTTATTTAGAATTGTTACACCGCTTGTTAAGCCATCGTTAGTTGCACTTTTAATTTTTACTGCAATGGCAAGCTGGAACAATTTTATGTTGCCAACTATTATGATTCAAAAAGATGATATGCGAACAGTTCCTGTTGGGCTTAATTATTTTAAAGATCAACATTTTACAGATTTTCCATTAATGTCTGCTGCGGCCATTATAATTATTGTTCCAATAATAGTAATTTATTTAATCTTCCAACAAAAAATGATTCAAGGTATGACAGCAGGCTCGGTTAAAGGATAATAAATTAAAAAGGGGTTTTGAAAATGGGAAAAGATGTTTTGGTGTTTTCAAAAGACATTCAGTTAACAGATGCAGATTCAAAAACAAACCAATTTTTTGAATTTGAATTAGAAGAAGATTTTTCAAGGTTATTTATTGATACAGTTTATTTTCCTAAGTTTTATTATAATTTGGAAAAAACAAACGATATAATGCAAGAATGTATAAAAAAATACGATTTAACACAAGAAATTGTAGATTCCACCGAAGATTGTTTCCCGTTGCGCAATTTTATAAATTTTTCAATAGATAAAGGTGAAAAATACATAGGTTCTGTAATTAGGCACCCGAACGCACAGCATATAGAAATTAGCGAAACTTATTCTTCCGATGGTTTTTCTGCTGAAAAACCAAGCAAAGGTATGTGGAGAATTTCATTGAATATTTTTTGTGTTACAACGGGTACATGTGAATTTAAAATTAGAATTACCGGTGTAAAATAAAATATTAATCGCATTATTTATTATGCAACTATCACACTATTATTTAATAGTGTGATGTGCTTTTGCATTTTTAAATGCATTAAAAAATGCATGAAAGGAATTTGTAAAAATGAGATGGACAGCTTGTGAATTACACACACACACACAGCATAGCGATGGAGATTTTTCGCTAGAGGGCATGTTGCAAAAAGCTCATGATTTAGGCATAGAGGCTATTGCAATTACAGACCATAATGCAATTTCGGCACTTGCAAATATTGATAATAAAAGTTTTCCGTGTAAAATAATAAAAGGCATAGAATGGACAACATATTTCGGGCATGTTGTTGTAATTGGCAGCGAAGAATTTATAGATTGGCGTCATGTTACTGTAGATAATATTGATGAAATGTTAAATAAAGTGCGCGAAGTAAAAGGCGTAACCAGTATGGCGCATCCTTTTGCCCCGGGCGATCCAATTTGTTGCGGATGCTATTGGGAATTTAATTTGAAAGATTGGAACCTTTTAAATGCGATAGAAATATGGTCGGGAAATTGGCCGCAATTAGAGTTTTATAACATTAGGGCAAAAGCTTTGTGGAACAGACAATTAGATAAAGGATTTAAAACAACAGGTGTTTCAGCCAGAGACTGGCATGGCGGCGAAGATGATACAAAGCCATATGGCGTTACATATTTATTGCTTGATGAAAGCAAAGATGTTACGCAAGCTGCAAAAGAGGCATTAATTAACCATAAAACATATTTTAGTATTGGCCCTATGGTAGATTTTAAAATTACATCAAATGGTAAAACTGCAGTAATAGGCGATGAAATTACCGGAGATAACGCACAAATTGAGCTAACTATTACAAAAGGCAACAGAGAGCATGTTTGGAAACAATTTGATATTGGCCTTGATGAAATTAAAGTTATAGGTGTTGGCGGTAAAGTATTAAATACTGTGGATTTTCAAGGTTATGATGTTAAAACTCTAATTTCGTTAGATAATAATTATAAAGGTTGGGTTAGAATTGAAATATACGGTGATATATTAGATAAATATTGCGAAATAGCAATTACAAATCCAATATATATATATTGATTTTACGGTGTAAATTAATTTGCAAAGGAGTTTTAACATAATGAACGATGTTCATATATTAAAAGAATTAGCCTGCAAGTTAGCAGAAATTTCTGAGTTGCGTATAAATGATGAAAAAAAAGAACTTTGGTATAAATTAAACACTTTAAAACCCGATAGACCTATGGTTATGATAGACCAATTACCATGGCAAGAACTTAATTCAACCGGAGAATTAACATTGCTTTGTAATGATTCTATATATAGAGAACTTGAGTTAGATTTGCGAAAAAAACTTTTTCAATATAAATATTTTCCAGCAGATATGGTAATAGAAAAATATTATGAAATACCTTCTCAAGTTAAAAATTTAGGATATGGTATTGAAATAAAAGAAGAAACAATAGATACAGATAATTCAGGTGAAAGCATTAGCTCTCATAAATATATTGATTTATTAACAAATGAAAAAGAAGCGATGCAAATAAAAGCCGGTAAACTTGAGATAGATGTAAAAAAGCAAGAGATATATAATGAAAAATACCATAATGTTTTTGATGGTATTATGCAAGTTAAACCATCAAAAATAGAATTGCGTGGAGATTTATGGGACACTGTAACCCAATTTAAGTCAATTACAGAAATTCTTTATGCAATAATGGATGAGCCTGAATTAATAGACCTTATTATGTCTAGAATGAGAGATGCATTTTTATTACAATTAGATCAGCTAACCGAGCTTAACATGCTAAAAGATTATAACACAACCGTGCATTGTACCGGTGCATATACACATTGGGAAGATAAAAATGGTAATGTAAATAGCGCAAAAAACGCTTGGGTTTTTTCGATGAGCCAGCTTTTTGCAACTGTTTCGCCAGCCATGCATGAGGAATGGGAAACTCCATATGTAAAGCCTATTTTCGAAAGATTTGGTTATGTTTATTATGGTTGTTGTGAACCCTTACACGATAGGATTGAAATGATAAAAAAATACCCAAATGTTAGAAAAATTTCCATGAGCCCATGGGCAAATGTTGCAATTGGCGCAGAAAAAATAGGCTCTGAATATGTTTTCTCAAATAAACCTAACCCGGCATTTTTATCTTCAAATATTTTAGATGAAGATTTAGTTAGGCAATCATTGCTTACAACATATAATGAATGTAAAAAATATAATTGCCCACTTGAATTTATACAAAAAGATGTAAGCACCGTAAAGGGAAATCTTGATACGCTTGTAAAATGGAATAAAATTGCAATGCAAATTGCATGCCAATAACAGTAAAAAGTTATATTTTCAATTACTATAATGATTAATACGTTTAATACAACAAACCCATTTGTTATATTAAACGATGAAAAATGAAATGTAATAAAGATAGAATATTTGTTGAACAACTTAAACTATATTGTAGCAACAAGCGGCGATGATTTTTATAAATATGCAATAAAACATTCACCCACTTAATGAAGTGAGTGACGACGTGGCCTTGTTAGAAGGATTCGCGAGCCGCGCACTAAAAAACAGCACACTGTGCTGTTTTTTGCCATTTGCG
>CAYJGM010000062.1:0-14458 GCA_964369495.1 uncultured Bacteroides sp.
GGCCCCAGCGGTTTTGCTACTTTTCACGCTGAAAAGTAGGGCGTTTCAATGAAACTAGCTTTAAAAATCAACAAGCACTTATAATAACAAATCACTAACTTTGTTTCATTTAAAATAATTACCACAACAAAGCACAGATTATTTATATTATATAAAGTTTACAATAAGACAAACAAAGTTACCAATAAAAAACCTTGATAAGATAAAAGCAGTGAACAATTAGCTTTCACTAGCGCCATTAGTGCGTGTAGGGCGATAAAGTTGTCATTAAGAATTGTTCTTTTGAGCCTGTACAGGCACTTATGGCGCGTTACATAGTAGTAATCGTTTGGGGTCCGGGGATATCGAAAGGCCCCAGCGGTTTTGCTACTTTTCACGCTGAAAAGTAGGGCGTATCATTGCAAGCTACTTTAAAAAACTTACAAGCACATAAATAATAAATTACTAACTTTGTATAAAGCAAAACCTAGCTTTCTCACGCTGAAAAGTAGGGCGATACAAATGCATACAACCTTGAAAACTAAAAAATGCTAAATAATAAATTGCTTTCTTTGCTTTAAGCAGCACGTTAGCTTTTTCATTCTGAAAAAGAAGAATGATACAAAATAAACTATCTTGATACTTAATAAGTGCCTAAAAAATTGTTTTCTCGTTTTTAACTAGAAATAATAATGTGCTTAACCCATACCTTTTTTAACACAATGAAACCACCGGTTCAATTCACCCGGTGGTTTCATTTTATGCCAAACACAAAATAATACAAATAAGAGTGTGCTAAATAAATTTATTTTACAATTACGCAATTTTTTTATCGTATAACCTTGCGGCATTAAGCACAACAAGCACAGAGCCTGCGTTGTGAACCAAGGCGCCTGTTGCAGGGTTTAAAAGCCCCAGCACAGAAAGAATAATCGCGGCGAAATTTATTAACATCGAAAGTGTAATATTAAATTTAATAGAAAAAATAGTTGCATTTGATAGTTTTTTAATATATGAAATTTTTGTAATATCATCACCCATAATTGCAATATCTGCGGCATCTATGGCTATATCGCTTCCCATTGTGCCCATTGCAATTCCAACGCTTGCGGTTTTAAGTGCCGGGGCATCGTTTACGCCATCACCCACCATGCAAACATTTTGCGCATTTTGCATAAGCTGTTTAACAGCTGTAACTTTATCTTCGGGCAAAAGCGAAGATTTAACCTCTGATATTCCCACTTTATCGCTGATAAAGGCAGCGCTTTTTTCGTTATCGCCCGTAAGCAAAATTGTCTTATTAATTCCGGCGGTTTCAAGTTTGGCAATTGCAACTTTAGCGCTTTGCTTAATTTCATCGCTAAGGCCAATTACACCAATAATTTCTTTGCTGTTAGAGGCAATAATAACCGCCTTGCCTTGTTGCCTTAATGTTTGAACATACTGCGAAATATCATCGTCAATTTCAATATTCAAATTTTCCTGTATAAGTTTTTCATTTCCGCAAAAAATTATTTCGCTTTTAATTTTTGCGCTAACGCCTTTGCCCACCACCATGTTAAAATCAGAAGCATCGCTATAATTAATTTTATGTTCCTTTGCATAATTAACAACAGCTTTGCCAATTGGATGCTCAGAGCGGCTTTCAACTGCCGTTACATGTGCTAAAAGTTCATTTTCGGTGATATTAATAGCTTTTATATCGCTTACTGTAAGTTTGCCGTGTGTAATTGTGCCTGTTTTGTCGAAACAGACGGTAGAAACTGTTCCCATTTTCTCTAGCGCTTCACCCGATTTTATAAGAACACCGTTTTTTGTTGCTTGCCCGATAGCCGCCATAATAGATGTAGGCGTTGCCAAAGCAAGCGCACAAGGGCAAAAAACAACCAAAACAGTAACGGCACGAACAAGCGCATCGTCCGGGCTGTTTAACGCAAACGCAAAAACCAAATATGTAGCAATTGCTATTAAACATGCTGTGGGCACAAGATATCCTGCCCATTTATCAACAATTTTTTGTGTGGGTGCCTTTTGATTTTCAGCATCTTCAACCAGCTTTATCATTTTTTGCAAAGATGAATTTGCAAAAGATTTTGTAACTTTAATATCAACAGCACCAAAGCGATTAATTGTACCCGTAAATATCTCATCGTCTATGGTTTTGTCCACAGGTAAGCTTTCGCCTGTCATGATACTTTGGTCTACTGTGGTATTTCCCTCTATTATTACGCCATCTGCCGGGAAATTTTCACCGGGTAAAACCCTAATAATATCGTTTATTTTAATTTCTTTGGCATCAACAATTTTTTCACCGTCTTGGGTTATAACCCTGCCTGTTGCCGGCACTAAATTAAGCAGTTTTTCAATGCCTTTCTTTGCTTTTTCCACGGTTTTATCTTCAAGCCATTCGCCTATCGCCATAATAAATGCAACTTCACCCGCTGCAAAAACATCGCCTATATACACGGCGGCAACCATGGCAATTGAAATTAAAAGCGGCGATGTTATGCGTTTATTTAAAGTGTTTACAACAGCAGAATAGAAAAGTGGTATGCCTGAAATTACAAGCGATACCCACGCCGGGTTTATAAAAAATTCGAAACCTATTCCCATTAGCGGTAAAATGTATTCCGTTATAAAACTTGCAAGTAAAAAAAGCCCTGAAATCCAAAGCATTGGTTTAGAATTTAACTTCACTATATATTTTTTCATTAATTTATTTTCTCCTTATATTGTTTTTGAAAATTGGTTTAATGCGCAAATAAGTTTTTTTATGGCTTCTTGTTCTTTGCCACTTTGAATTGCATCTAAAACGCAGTGTTGCATATGCCCCTCTAGTATAATTTGCCCTGTTTTATGCAATGCAGATTTTATAGCGCCTATCTGTATTAAAATATCCTCACATTGTTTATCCTCAGCCACCATTTTTTGAACTCCACGAACTTGCCCCTCTATTTTTTTTAACCGCTTTTCAATATCTTGAACATCCATGCATTGTTTCATATGTTGTCCTCCTTTATATACCCATAGGGGGTATAGGTATATTGTATGGTATGAATAATAATTTGTCAAGATATTTTTAATACAATATTTTATTTTGAGGATTGGCAAAAACTAATATGCCTTTTTATGCAAGGTTTGCTATTTTTTTAAGTAGGTGTAATTTATCAAGGCTGTTTGCGCCTTGTTGTTCTTCTTTTCAGCGCGAAAAGTAGGGCATTTCAATGAAAACGGCTTTAAAAATTAATAAGAGCAAAAAAACAAATTACTAGCTTTGTTAAAACAAAAAGGCATTTTTTAGCATCAAAAAATAGAGCATTTCAATGAAAATGGCTTTAAAAATTAATAAGCAATAAAAAGCACCAACATCACATACATCGAAAATTACATCCGATTTTTTATATGCTATTGGTGTTGTTTTTTATTTTGTTAATTTAATTTTAAATAGTGTTATATGTTATTTTATTGCTTTATCGTCATCTTTTCTGTATTTTGACGGGCGAGTTTTAGGTTTTTTGCTGTATGCAAGGTAATCTACAATAAAGCATAATAATACAGCACCCGCATAGCTAATAACATCGCTTAATAAAAAGCTTACCCCAAAAATATATGCGCCTATCGTAGAGCCTCTTAATGAAATTAACCAATCGAAATTTAACATTTGCGAAAATTCAATTGCCATTGTTAGTATAATCGCCATTGTAAAGTGTGCTGCCGGTTTAATATTAACAATTGCCGCAACAAAAAAATAAACCATGCATGCCCATAAAATGCTAGGCAAATATGTTGCAATTAAAAGTGGTAAACTAGCCGATAAAGTTTTAATTAAAAAGCCCAAACCTCCAAAGCTTAGCATTAAACCTAAGTAAATTAATCTTTTTTTCATAAAAATCTCCATTCTGCGTAAAGCACAAAAAATTTAATTAAACCTCCAAAAAGAATGGAGATTTTTTTGGCATGTGCCGTTTCTAACGGCACGCCTTTTTGATAAATGAATAGCGTGTTTCACGCTATTCTCCATTCTGCGCATGGCGCAAATATTTTATGTTAAACCTCCAAAAAGAATGGAGATTTTTTTGGCATGTGCCGTTTTATTTCATGTTTTCCATAATATTTTGCAAAGTGTTCCAGGGCAACAGCGCACATTTAACCCTTGCCGGCATATTTGAAATATTTTTAAAAATTATCGCATCTTCAAGGCGGTTTAAAGTTTCATCTTGTGTTTCGGTACGTTTTATCATATTTGTAAATATTTCGGCTAGGTCTTTGGCATCATTTACACTTTTGCCCAAAAGGGTTTCTATCATTATAGAAGTTGAACTTTGCGAAATTGCACACCCATGGCCGCTAAATGCCATATCGGTAATAATACCGTCTTCAAGTTTAATTTCAAGTGTAATTTCATCTCCACAGCTTGGGTTGTGCCCTTTTTGTTTAATATCACATTCGCTAAGCGTGCGCTTGTGCTCAGAACTCATGCTGTGTTCCATTATCATCTCGTTATATAATTGCTCGGTTTCGTTCATCTCAGTTTTCCTTTTTTAAATATTTTTCAAACACGCTATAAGCTTTTAAAAGTGCATTTACAAGTTTATCAACATCGCTTTTTGTGTTGTAAATGTAAAAAGATGCCCTGCAAGTAGCCTCTATTTTTAAATAGCGCATAAGCGGCTGTGCACAATGGTTGCCGGCACGAATACAAACATTATAGCTGTTTAATAAATCGGCAACATCGTGCGGGTGAACCCCTTTAATATTAAAAGAAATTACCCCTGCATGTTGCTTTTTATTCTTTGGCAAATACATGTTTATAAAATTTAGCTTTGAAAGCTCGCTTATAGCGTAATCTACAATTGTTTTCTCTACTCGTTGTATTTCATTATAACCCATGTTGCTTATATAATCAATTGCAGCACCAAGGCCTATAACACCCTCTATATTTTGTGTGCCAGCCTCAAATTTATTTGGCAATGGCGCAAATGTTGTTTCTTGTTCAAAAACATATTCTACCATGTCGCCCCCCATTAAAAACGGGCTCATGTTCAAAAGCAATTCTTTTTTTGCATACAAAACGCCAATGCCCAAAGGCGCAAGCATTTTATGGCCTGAAAAAAACAAAAAATCGGCGTTTATGTTTTGCACATCAACTTTCATATGCATAACACTTTGTGCAGCATCTACAACTACAATTGCGCCGTTTTTATGTGCGTATTCTGCTATGAATTTAACATTGTTTATAATTCCCAAAACATTAGACATTTGAGTAATAGCAACAATTTTTGTTTTATTTGTTATTTTTTTTTCAATTTCGCTTTTATCAATTTCGTACTCACTGTTTAAATATAAATATTTAAGTTTGGCTCCTTTTTTTTTGGCTACTGTTTGCCACGGCACTAAATTAGAGTGATGCTCTGTTATGCTTATAACAATTTCATCGCCTTTTTTTATGTTATCAAGCCCGTATGAATACGCAATTAAATTCGATGCTTCGGTAGCATTTTTGGTAAAAATAATTTCTTCTTCATGCTTAGCGTTTACAAAATTTGCTACTTTTTGCCTAGCTTTTTCATATTCAAACGAAGCTTTAATTCCCCAATTATACATGCCACGATGTATATTTGCATTATAACTTTTGTAATATTCATCTATGGCATTTATAACATACATAGGCTTTTGGCTTGTTGCCGCACTATCTAAATAAATAGTATCGCTGCCGCTGAAAATAGGAAAATCATCTTTATAGCTCATTTAAGAAAGCCTCCTGTCGATTTCCTCTAAAATTTCACGCCTTAATTCTTCGTTTGTAATTTTTTGTAAAATTTCATAATATTTTGCTTTAATTAATAATTTTATCGCTTCTTGCCTTGAAAGCCCACGGCTCATCAAATAAAAAACTTGGCCTTTATCCGCTTGGCCGCTTGCGGCGCTGTGTGTACCCTCAACATCATCTTCGGTGCAAAGAAGCATAGGTAAAGCGGTTGAAGATGCATCGTCTGAAAGAAGCATACAATATTCTTGCTCGTTGCCTTTTGCTTTTTTTGCGCCTTTTTTGAAATCTATTGTTCCTTTAAAATTCTTTTTTGCGCTACCTAAAAGAGCACCTTGTACATTTATATTTGCCACGCTTTTTTTGCCTTTTAAATGCGAAATATAATTTATATCTTTTAATTGCTCGCCTTGTGCAATGTAAACCGTATTGATGTCACACTGTGCTTTTTTGCCTATTATGTCTGAAAAAACATTAAACACGCTATTTTTTGCGCCCATGTCTGCAATAACAATATCGGTTTTTGCGCCCTCTTGCAAATCGCACTGTATGGCGCTAAAATTATTTGTTTGTTCATTGGTTAAATTAATAATTTCTACATGCGCACAAGCGTTATTTTGCACATTCAAATTAATTGCGCCGTTATGGTAGCATGGTTTTTGGGTTTTACTTTTATATATAATTGTAATATCAATATCGTTTTTTATCTCGATATCAATTACGCTTGAAAGTTCGGTATTATCATCATCAAAATTAAAAACAATTGTAGCTTTTGCTTTTTCTTGTATAGTTTTTATTGAAATTTCACTGTTTATATATTCTTTTAAATTCAAAAAAAGTTCTTGCCCATTGCCGTATTTTAGCAAAGGAAAATCACAATTATTTTGAACAACAGCGCCCTCGCATTGTATGCTAAATGTATCGAAACTTGTTTTTGCATTGGGCAAAACAATATTATTTAACTTTATATTGTTAATTTTATAGCTTTTAGAGGTTCGTATAGGGGTTTCGTTAAGTGTTAAATTTTGCATTATCCTATGCTGCCCTCCAATTCCAAATTAATTAAATTATTCATTTCAACAGCATACTCAAGCGGCAATTCGTTTGATATTGGCGAGGCAAAACCGCGCACTATCATGGCTTTTGCCTCTTCCTCGCTAAGGCCTCTGCTCATTAAATAAAATATTTCTCTATCGCTTATTTTGCCTATTTTAGCCTCGTGTGAAATTTCTACCTGCTTATTGGCAACATGTGTTGTGGGAATAGTATCAGAACGTGATATATCATCCAGCATTAAAGATTCACAGCTTACAGCGCTTTTTGAATTTGCCGCTTTTTTAGAAATATGAACGATGCTACGATAAGTGCATGAGCCACCGCTTTTTGAAATTGATTTCGAATTAACAACACTTTTTGTGTTTTTTGCATTGTGAATAACTTTAAAGCCTGTGTCTAGCTGTTGGCCTTTGCCCGCAAAAGTTATACCCGTGTATTCGGTTCTTGCATTTTCGCCGTTCAAAACGCTTAATGGGTAAAGCATTGATACCTTAGAGCCAAACGAACCCGAAACCCAATCCATCTTAGCGTTTTTGCCTACAATTGCCTTTTTAGTGTTCAAATTCATCATATTTTTAGACCAGTTTTCAATTGTGGAATACCTTAAATATGCATTATCTTTTACAAATAATTCCACACAGCCGGCATGCAAATTAACCTTGTTATATGTGGGCGCAGAGCAACCCTCTATAAAATGCAAGCTTGCGCCTTCGTCTACAATAATTAATGTGTGCTCGAACTGGCCGCTTTCGGGCGAATTAAGCCTAAAATACGATTGCAAAGGAATATCTACATTAACCCCTTTTGGCACATACACAAATGAACCACCCGACCAAACCGCAGCGTGAAGCGCAACAAATTTATGATAAGTTATAGGCACGCATTTCATAAAATGTTCTTTTATCATATCGGGATATTTTTTTACCGCGGTTTCAAAATCGGTGTAAATTACGCCTTGCTTTTCCATGTCTTCCCTAATGCTGTGGTAAACAACTTCGCTGTCGTATTGTGCGCCAACGCCACCAAGCGAGCTTTTTTCGGCCTTTAAAATGCCTAAATGGTCAAAAGTATCTTTTATATCGGTGGGAACTTCGCCCCAATTTTCATTTAAATTGCTTTTTGGTTTAACGTAAGTTGATATATTATCCATATCAAGGCCGCTTAAATCAGGGCCCCATGTTGGCATTTCGTGTTGCTCGTACATTTTAAGGGCGTTTAGCCTTATATCAAGCATCCAACTTGGCTCGTTTTTTATCCTTGATATCTCTGTTACAATTTGTGAATTAATACCCTTTTGTACTTTAACATCAAATTCATCTTTATTTTTTATGTCGTAAATGCCCCTTGCCACATCTTTAACATATGTTTTCTCGCTCATGCGCTTCTCCCCTAAATTTTATACTTTTCAAAGCCTTCTTTTTCAATTGTTTTAACAAGCTCGAAACCGCCTGTTTGTACGATTTTACCATCTACTAATATATGCACATAATCGGCTTTAATACTATCGAAAATTTTGTTGTTGTGCGTAATTATTATAAGCGCATTTTCGCTGTTTTTATACATATCAATGCCTTTTGAAACAATTCTTACAGCATCAACATCAAGCCCTGAATCGGTTTCATCTAAAATGGCAAGCTTAGGGTTTAAAATTAATAGTTGCAAAATTTCATTTTTCTTTTTTTCGCCGCCGGAATAACCAACGTTTAAATTGCGGTTTATAAGTGCTTTATCCATATTTAATTCATTTGTTAAATTTTCAACTTCTTTTCTAAACTGCAATGATTTAACAGGTTTGTTTTCTTTTTTCGCCTTTGCATATTTCAAAAAATTCACTGTTGATATCCCCGGTATTTCAACGGGGGTTTGAAAAGACATGAATATTCCTTTTTGTGCAATTTTATCGGTTTTTTCGTTTGTGATATCCTCGCCCTCAAACAGTACGTTTCCGCTTAATTTTTCATATTCGGGGTTGTTTAAAATTATATTTGCAAGGGTGCTTTTGCCTGCGCCGTTTGGCCCCATTATAACATGCACTTCGCCTTTATTTACTGTTAAATTTAAGCCGTTTAATATATTTTTTTCTTCAACTTGCGCATGCAAGTTTTTAATTTGTAATAATGCGCTCATTAATTTTATCTTCCATTCTGTAATAGTTTATTTTAATGCGCAAATTTTAACCCATTTTATTGCGCAAAACAAGCCAATTTTAATGTTGACTAAATTAGTATACCACAAATTATTTTAATTGTAAATCTATATTACGCTATATTTTTGACAATTATACTTTTAAGCTAATTGAGAAACCATGAAACTTTACAAATATAGCCGCAATATGTTATTATATTAGGCAGTATTACGAATTCGAATTATGTTATTTTTTGTTTAATAGGTTTAAAAGTTATACCATATTCTAAATTTAATACTATATTTACACCTAATTTTTTTATATAACGGAGAAAAAATGACTTTTGAAAAAGCAAGCATAAACGATTTACCGCAGATTATTGACATGCGTTTAAAACTTTTAATTGAAGAGGGCGCACATAAGCAAATTGATATTCAAAAAGAGCTTTGCGATTATTATACAAAAGAGCTAAACAAAAGCATATTTGTGTTTTTAGCAAAAGATAACGATAAACCGGTTGCAACGTGCTCTTTAATTATTCAAGAATATCCGCCATCTTTTTTCAACAAGCAAGGTTTGCGTGCATACATTGCCAACATGTACACTTTGCCCGAATATAGGCGACAAAAATTAGCTAAAGAGCTTATGGATATTGCCATAAAAGAAATTAAAGCAAGGAATATTTCCTATGTTTGGCTTTGGGCAACAAGGCAAGGCTTGCCGTTTTATGAAAATTACGGCTTTGAAAACTTAGATGATTTTATTACAATGGATTATAAAATTAAACCGGAATAATAATTTTATATCGACATTAATTAATATTACATGCACTTAAACCGTTAAATCAAGGCTTAGAAAGAAACCAATGCACACTTGCAACAAAAAAGGCACTATCGTTTTGATAGTGCCTTTAAAATTTATTTTTAGCTTAAACCCATTGATTTTTTAAGCTCTTCGAGCTCGGTATCAACATCTTTGCCCTCTGTGCTGTATTTTTCTTCAATAGCCGCAACTTCGTCAACCGGTTGTGCGCTTAGTTCCGCTTGTGCGTTAGCTGTATCTACCATGCGGTTAATTTTATCTTCCATGCGTGAGAAATTGCCTAAAGTTCCTTGCAAATTATCGGCGCTGCTGCCAAGCTCATTAACCTTTTTTTGCGCCTCGGCAATGGATAATTTTGCTTTTAGCTCATCTTTTCTGGCATTAAGTGTACTAATGTCATCAACTAGCTTATCGTGCAACTGCCTCATTTTTGTAGCGTTTGTTTTTGCAGCATCGTAAGCAAGTTTTAAAGTTTGGTTTGTTTTTTCAAGCTCTTGCTTTTTGCCGATAAATGCCTTTGCATCGCCCTCGTTGCCTTGAGTTAATGCACGTTTTGCAAGGTCTGTATACTTTTCAATTTCAGCCATGTTTTCATCAAAAACACGCCTTGCACGTGTTTCTTCTGCCATTATGCCTGCTGTTTCATCTTTAACTTCTTGTAAATCTTCTGCCGCTTGCCTTAAGTATTGGTCAATCATTTTTTCAGGGTCTTCTGCCCTATCAATCAGTGCATTGATATTCGCCTCTAAAATATCGCCTATTCTTGAAAAAATCCCCATAATTAACTCCTCTTTCTTTTTTATTTATCTTCATATTTCTTTGCAAGGTCTTCAATATTGTCATCGCCAAATTTTTCAAGGGGTTGTTTTAGCATCTCATCATATTTTTTATCTTTTTCGCTTTGCTTGTACATAGAAACAGCTTTTATTATAAAAACCGCGCCTATAATTAAAGCTATTGCAATAACCACTAAAACAATTAACCCTAAACTTAAAACAGTTTGCACTATACCGCTCACTTCCTTATTTATATTTAAACATAAAATAATTAAAAAATAATGTAATATTTATTTCCGCATTGTTAATAATTGCATTTTAAAAACGTCCGCCGCCACGGCCGCCGCTGCTGCTTCCACCGCCGCCGCCACGGCCGCCGCTGTTGCTGTTGCTTTTCGGCCTTGCTGTTCTTGTTGTGTTTTCATATAAGAAATTATCATAATTTTGGCTTAATGTAAACGAACCTTGCCTTACATAATCGGCCGCATGTGTTTTAATTCTGGCGGTATTCATTCTGTAAATCATAACGCCTGTAACGCTAAATGCAATTATAAGCCCGCCTATTAGGCCTATTATGCCGGCAAGTGCTAAATCTGTTGATTCAATAGGTGGCCCTGAATAAGATTCCCCGCTTTCTGCAGCATCTAAAAAATCAATTGTTAAATCAAGGTAAACATCATACGCTAAATAATAATCGCCATCGCTTAAAAAAGGCACAACTTTATCATCAATTGTTGAAAGCGCAACATCGCTAACAACAAACTGGCCGTAATTTCTGCCTATGGTGAAATATTCACGCATGTTTAAATCCATGCCAAAAATAATGCCATCACGCTGTGCGTCTATCATTGGGTGAAAATCCAGATAATCCTCTAAACTTTGCAAGCCGGTATCATTAGTTGTTAAAAGGGTAACATCAAAATCATACTCTGTTCTAATATCTTCAATGCGCTGTGTTAAACTTTGTTCTTGTTCTTGTGTGAAAACATCGGCATCGTCTATAACAGCGGCACTTTGCGCATTAATTGTAAACGAAAGTAAAGAGCATATTAATAAAACACAAATAAATGTAAATACTTTTTTATTCATAATGCCCCCTACTAATAAATAAATAAAAGCGCTAACGCGGCTATTGGTAAAAAGCTTGCAAGCGTTAAGCCTATTCGCCATTTTAAAAGCTTGCCTTTATCAACAGGCAATTCGCCCGCAATTTGGCCGGTTTGCCCATTAATTGCAAATTGGTACATTTTACCGTTATATTTTGTGTTAAGCATCCAAACAGGCAAAAGCGCATATTTAATATCTTCGCCATGCATGTTTACAAAACCGCCTTTTTTAGTTACGCTGGTGTAACCTTGCACGGTATTTCTAAATGCCTGTTCGGTTGAGTTAATAACACGTGTGTTTGCGCGCTGTGAACAATCTGCAACGCTAACATCAAATTTATCGGCAAAAAAACCTGCCATAAACATAGGGTTAAAACTTGAAAAAGCCGAATGATCATAGGGTTCTATTCCGTCCATATAATTATCGTCCATTTTTGTGCTGGCATCAACGGGAATATTATCAAAACCTATTTGGCCACTTCTGAAAACTTCGTAATATCTGGTATTGGTATAATTATAATTGCTGTCGCTCCATGTTTTAACCTTTGTTGCGCTGAAAGTTAAACTTCCGCTTCCTTTACAACTAAACAGCCAGAAAGGCACATACATACCGCTTATTTTCGATATTCTGTTTGCATCTTTAAAAGCATTTGGTAAAAGCGGTTTTCCTTTGTAAAATTCATACAACATATTTTGCGCTTGTTTTTTATCAATTTTAAACGGTATAACAATATCCGGCGTAACCATGCCACTTACATTTTGCGACATTACAACAGGGTTGCCGCAATACATACATTCGGTTGCAACCGTGTTGCCGTCTGAAACAACCTCGGCACCGCACGAAGTACAATTAAAGCCAACTTGATTTTCTTGCGTGGTTTTTTCGCGCACAATTCCCTCGATATTCCAATCGATTTTATCGGTTTGTTGTTCTTGTTGTACGTTTTGTGCATTGCCTTGTGAATTAACAATTACGTCTTGCGCAAATTCACTATCACAAGAATCGCAAACAAGCATTTGTTTTTGTGCACTGAATTCTAAAGGTGCACCACAAGCGGGGCATTGATATTTAAGCATAGTGTCGGACATATAAGGCCACCTTTCGTATAGTTTAATCAGTTATAATTTAATGCCGCCCATATCACCTTAGCAAAGCCATTGTAAGGCTTTCGCCTTACAAGCCAAGCTATCACAATTTTCGAGTTTTGACTTAGTTGGGTAGCAAAGTACAATTTTTATTTCACGTCGCCTTCGTTAAACACATCGCCGCACTCCGGGCAAAATTTTGGCGAATTTTTAGGATCAGGTGGGTTCCATCCGCATTTATCGCAAACGTAAAGTGGTGTGCCCTCCGGTTTTTTCGCGCCACATTCGTTGCAGAATTTCCCTTTGTTTACATTGCCGCAATTGCAAGCCCAACCTTCGGTTTCAACAGGTTTTGGTTTTCCGCAATTATTGCAAAACTTGCCTGTGTTGCCATTGTTTCCACACGCACAAGTCCAACCTGCGGGTGCGGCTTGTTGTTGAGGCTGTTGTTGCTGTTGCTGTTGCCCCCCCATTGCAAATAAATTTTGCGCATTCATGCCACCAGCGCCTTGCGCCATATTCATTCCCATAAAGCCCATCATTGGACCGCCTGCGCCTTCGTTTTGTGCCGCACTTTGCATTGCAGATGCTTGTGCACCAACAAGGTGTGCCGCCGCCATATTGGGGTTTCTGAAAGTAGCGTTTCTTTGAAGTTCTTTTATCATCGCTTCGTCTTCTTCAGAAGCTTTTACGCTTGAAACACCGAATGAGTGAATTTTAATTCCGCGAAGTTCCACCCATTTTTTTGACAAAACCTCATTTAAAGCGTCGGCAAGCTCCATAGTGTGCCCCGGAAGCGAGCTATAACGAATACCCATTGCGGATATTTTAGCAAAAGCGGGTTGAAGCGCTGTCATAAGTTCGCTTTTAAGTTGGCCGTCTATTTCTTCTCTTGAATAATCGCCGGAAATATTGCCGCAAACATTTGTATAAAACAGCATTGGATCGGTAATTTTATAAGAATATTCGCCATGGCAACGAATTGATATATCTATATCGAGGCCGATGTTGTTGTCTACCACACGGAAAGGAACAGGGCTTGGCGTTCCGTATTTATTGCCCATAATTTCCTTGGTGTTGAAGTAATAAATGCGTTGGTCGCTAGCGGGCTGGCCGCCAAAAGTAAAGCGTTTACCTATATTTACAAAAGTGTTTTTTATTGCATCGCCTAAATCGCCCACAAAAACAGAGGGCTCGCTTGAGTTATCATATGTAAATTCACCCGGAGTAGCGCAAAGCTCTGTAACTTTACCGTTATCCACAATAAGCATACATTGGCCATCTGCAACAGCAATTACAGAGCCGTTTGAAATTATATTATCCTCGCCTTTTGTGTTAGAGCTTCTGCCCGAAGTTCTTTTTTGCCCTTTACTAACAATAATTTCATTTGGCAAAGCCTCGCAGTAAAAAAATTCCTTCCATTGGTCGGCTAAAACCCCGCCTGTTGCGCCTAAAGCAGCTTTAATTAAACCCATAAAAACCTCCTATTTATGTTAAATTTTTGTTTGCATTTTTAAAATAATTATATCATAAGTGTAAAATATAGTCAAAATATTTTTACTGTTTTAATAAATTCATCTTTTTTCCTATAAAAAATATTTAAAGCGCGTTTATATTCATTCGTTAAGAAATAATACTTTTTATATTGCTAGTTAGAATAACACAGTGTAGCGCATAAATTTGCCAAAATAGGTTCAAAGAATTTTTTATACCGCCAAAAATTCTAAAACAAGAAAGTGTG
>CAYJGM010000063.1:0-14413 GCA_964369495.1 uncultured Bacteroides sp.
ATTTTTTCGAATGCTATATAAATTATTTTCTTGCATTATTTTAGCTACATAAGATGTACAAGTTTTAAAACCTTTACCCCTTATTATAGCCGTAATTTTTTCTGCGCCTAAAATTTGGTTTGTTTCGTGAAAAACCTCGATAACTTGTTTAGTTATCGAGATTTTATGTTTCAAATAATATGAATCGTCTTTTTTTCGCCTTAAAATATGATCGTAGTAAGTTCCTCTATTAACCTTCAATGCTTCGCAAAGAATATGTACACTGTACTTGTTTGACAATTTTTCTAATTCGCCTAGCCTCTCTTTCAAAGGTGAATTAACATTACAATCAACCAATTGCAAAACTTCAATTTTTTGATGTAATTTATTGAGCTGCTGGTTAAGTTTAAAATTAGCTTGAACGTTCTTTTTTTTATCAAATTTTTTAACCCAAGAGTATAAAGTGCTTCGAGCTATGCTGTTGTTTTTACAAATTTCCGTAGGAGATACCCCTGCTTCATACAACCTAACTAATGCCTTTTTTTCTTTGTCATTTAATCTGTGTTTCATAATAATCCTCCGTAAATAGTATTAGTAACTAAGGGTTACAGGGTTTATTATACAATATTATATTTAGTATTATGAGTTTATCCTTTTTATAATTCGTTCTACTAAGATATTTTCAAACTCACTTCACATGTAAAATTTATCGCAGAATTTTTGTGCAATATTCACATGATTTTTGCACAAAACCAATACTTAACTAAAACAAAATGAATTTGAATTTAACAGTGTTATTGAACCATAAATTTTTTGCACAAACACAGCTTTACGGCATCTTTATCCACATTCTCAAGTGAAAAAAGCAAAGTCAAAAACCAACCAAACTTGGTTGTGCTAATAATTTACAAATTAATTTATCAATAATAAATATAACGAATCGCATCCTAAAAACATTATTGACATCAAAAAACTGGCATGGTATAATACAACCATACAGAAAACTGTACGATTGCGAGTGTGATTTATTTGGAGACTATAAACAAACAAACTTTACTAAAAAGAGAGCTTAGCCGAAGAATATTATTGTCACATTTTAAAGGCGAAGAGCGATTCCCCTCTATTGCCACGCTTACCAAAGAATTTGGAGTTGGCACAGGAACCATTCAAGGTGGTTTGCAAGATCTTAAAAATGACGAAAGCTTAACCTTTAAAACTTTTGGGTCTAACGGAACTTTTGTATATGTAAATGATATTAAAAAACTATGTGATAATTGCGAGTTTAAATCATTTATAGGGATTTTGCCTTTAGATAATAATTTGTTGAATAAGGGAATTGCCACAGGGTTGTATGCAGCTTTTTCAGAGGTAGAAATGCCTATACATATGTTGTTTGCAAGGGGCTCATATAATAGGCTTAAATTGTTAAACTTTGACAAATGCGATTTTATTATTATGAGCGAAGCTGGCTATAAGCAAGCTATTATACAGAATAGAAATCTAAGAAAAATATCTAACATAGGAACTTCTTTTAATAATTATTGTTTAATTACGCCAAAAGATTATAAGTTAGAATTGAATAATGCAACTATTGCATACGATTATTACTCTTTTGAACAACAATTCATAATTGATAAACTAAATAAAAAGCAAAAAAGCAATGGAAATTATTTATCAGTGCATTTGAAAGAAATGGTTATTAGTAAAGAACTTGAAGTTGCCCTTATAAATGATGTTGACTCAGTAAAAGAGGATAATTTGAACTATTATTATTTAAAAGACATGAATTTCAACTTTGAAGATTTAGAAAAATGTGTTTTTGCAGTTAATGATAGTGTTAGCGATAATTATGTTGAAATATTAGATTTTATATTAAACAAAACCAGTATTAAAAACATACAAAATCAAGTTATAACTAATGAAATCCACTGCAGATATTAGGAGATATTATGGAAAAGTACATTGGGGAAGTTCATAATTATATTAAACAAAATTCAACTTATGATGCATCTGTTTGGTCAGATTATCAAGTTTTAGGCCCCATGTTTAGTGCTTTGCGCATATTTATGACAATGGATGATGTTTTAGTTATTGTTATAGGAAACAAAGGCTGCGCTTACCATTTGAATTTCACCCTTATTGCTTGGGGAGAAATAGACTTTAATCTGGGTAAACGGTTGCTTCCGGTAATTGAGTATGATGAGCAGCAAATTGTGCTTGGAAATTTTGATGTAGACGAAGACTGGCTGAAAAAACTAAAAATTTTCACCGACCAACTTGAATATAAGCGTATCGTGTTACTTCCAACCGATTCTTTAATTATATGTGGTGCTAATCTTGAGCCCATAGCACAGCAAATTCAGAATACAACTGAAATTGAAACAACTTATTTAAGCATTTCAGGCATTTCGAGCGCAAATCAATGGGCCGGATATGATGCTGCTTTGGAAGCTCTATACCGCCCATTGCTTAATAAAAAACACGAAAAAACAAACAGTGTAAATTTAGTTGGCTGGATGTGGCCGTCCAGAAACAGAGGCCATGAAATTGGTTGTTGCATTGATATGTTAAACGAGATGGGCATTGAAGTTAACACTGTTGTATCCGGCGGGTCTACTCTTGAAGATATAGAAAAAAGTATGCAAGCTAAATGTAACGCTGTTGTTTGTTCAGCTCTTATGGGCAATATGCTTTATGAATTAGATAAAAACGGCATAATTTTAGCCGGCAAAAGAGCGCCTTACGGGTTTTCGGGCACAAGAGAGTGGCTTGAAAATATTGCAAATGCTTTAAATATTAATATTAAACGAAAAATAGACTTACTTGAAGCAAGGTATATTGCTAAATTTATAGAAAACAAAGAAATTATTAAAGGCAAAAAGCTTTTTGTAAGTGGAGGCCCCGGGCGTTTGATAGGATTGTTACATACTTTAATTGATTATGAAGCGGATATTCAGGTTGCTGCAATGTTTTGGCAGCATAAATGGAGCAAAAGCGATATTAAACATATGATAGAAAAGCATGATTTGAATGTTAAGCAGTTTATACTTTCGCCGGGGTTAGACGATTTAGCTAAAATAGCTGATGAATATGATATAGATGTTTGGCTAGGTGGATATCAAGAAAAACATATTTGTAAAAGAAACAACATACCATTTGTTCCTATTACTGTTTACACTGTTCCTCATGTTGGATATGAAGGCACTGTTAATTTAGGGAACAAATTAATTATGGCACTTAACGGGCATAATTTTACCGAAAATAATTTCACCGCAAATGATTTGGAGGGGTATATATGTCCAAAAACAGATTAGAACCGATTACCGGTTGCGGAATACTAGGTATTTTAAAATGTATTGCGGGCATGCACGGAGTTCTTCCACTAATACATGGACCTTTAAGTTGTTCGTCTGGGCATAGGCTTGCAATGTTATATGCCGATGTGGAACCGCTCTTGCCTACAACTTGTATTGTTGAAAATGAATTTGTAAACGGAACTACATCAAAATTATCCGATGCATTAAATGAAATTAACAGACAATTCAACCCTAATTTAATAGTTGTTATACTTACATGTGCTACTGTAATGAGCGGTGAAGATTATGAAAGTATCACTGCTAACTTTATGCAAAAGAGCGGCAAAAAAGTTTTAGTCTTGGATGGCAGCGGATTTGTTTGTGATGAAGTTGAAATTGCATATACAACTTTTAAAGAAATATCTAATTTGTACGGGTTAAAGCAAAACACAAATGCTCAGGATATAGTTTTGGAAGGTTTAGCCATTACCGATTATAATTTCAGCTATGATTACCTGCAATTAAAGCAGCTTTTAAAAGACGAATTAAATGTTAATTTAAAAGATGGCTTGTTTTCCGGTTTAAATATTAACAATGTTGATGAATATAATTTGTGCCAAAAATATTATGTTGGTTTACTTTCTAATTTAGCTAGTAATTTACAAGCCCCATATGGATTAAACGGCACTTATAACTTTTTAACAACACTTAGCCCATCACAAGAGAGAACAAATGATGTTTTGAAAAAACATCAGGCTAAAAAAAATGAATTAGCGAAAAAAATAAAAAAAATACAAGATGCAAATATAGTTGTTGGCATAGAAGGCTCAGGGTGGCAGTCTTATTCCCTATCAAAGTTTTTGAAAACAGAGTTAAATTGCAAAGTTGTTTTATCTGTAACTAATACACTAAACAGCATAGATTACAATGATATATGCGATGCTTTCTTTTATGATGTGGGTAGATTTGAACTGGTTCTTTATTTTACACAGCACAAAGTACAATTGGTATTTGGTTCTTCCAATGTTCAATCAGATAATCAATGGGCTTATATACCTTTTTACCAACCTGTTTGGCGTGTTGTTGAAAACGAACACTGTCTTTATGGATATGAAGGTGCAAATTTTATTATAAACAAATTATATGAATTAACTTCTAAAAGGACAAATGCATGAAAAAAATAGCACTATATGGCAAAGGCGGTATAGGAAAAACAACCGTATCATCGAACCTTGCATTAACTTATAGCAAAGCAGGATACAAAGTGTTACTTGTTGGGTGCGACCCTAAAAGAGATACAACACGCCTTTTAAGCAAACGATATTTACCAACAGTTATAGATAATTACAATAATTTAAAAAATGGCAATTTACAGCTTGATTATGTGCTTAGTGAAGTGCGAAAAAACTTGTTTTGCTGTGAAATAGGCGGCCCAAAGCCCGGTGTTGGATGCGCTGGACGCGGCATTACTATTGCACTTGATTATCTAAACAGCCAAAAGGCATTTGAAAACAAAGATATAATTATTTATGATATTTTAGGCGATGTAGTTTGCGGTGGCTTCGCAACACCTATCATAAAAAATTACGCAGATGAAATATATATAGTTTCCTCCGGTGAAGAAGCCAGTATGTTTGCAGCAAATAATATTTGTACTGGAATGAAATCTCTTAACAAACAAATAAAAGGCTTGATTTTTAATGGCAGAGGATTTAAACATGAAAACGAAATTATAGAGCTATTCTCAAAACGCATTAATTTAGATATTGTATGTAAAATACCATATGATGAAAGCATTAAGCTAAATGAAATTTTTGGAGTGCCCATTACCGAAACGGATAACAGTAAAATAATTGAATTGTTCCATAAAATGTCTAATTCAATTATTGAAGATAATTTAAATAATGATGTTTTGCCAATTGAATTGGATGAGCTACACGCTTTTATATATGATTGTTATAAAATGTTAGAAAGTGAATAATATCATGAAAAAAAACTCCCTATTAGAAATATCTAATCTTCAAACTAAATTTAACACAAACGAAGGAGCATTTGCGGCTGTAGATGATATAAGCCTGCAAATTAATGAAAATGAGATTGTTGCCATTGTTGGAGAATCAGGTTCCGGCAAAACCGTTACATGTTTATCCATTATAGATTTAGTTTCAAGTGGTAAAATTAGTGGCAGCATAAAATTTAAAGAGCAAGAATTAGTTGGATGTAATAAAAAAACCCTTTATTCTATACGCGGCAAACAAATATCAATGATTTTTCAAGAGCCAATGACATCATTAAATCCGGTTTTTACAATAGGGCAACAAATTGACGAAACAATTAAAATTCACCTAAAATTAAACAAAAAAGAAAGAAAAGAGCTTATTGTAAAATTTTTAAACCTTGTTGGAATTCCTGAGCCGGAAACAAGAATGAATTATTATCCACATGAATTTTCAGGCGGAATGAAGCAAAGAATTATGATAGCCATGGCACTTAGTTGCAACCCTGCGCTTTTAATAGCAGATGAACCAACAACAGCTTTGGATGTTACAACACAGGCACAAATATTAAAATTGTTAAAAGACCTTAAAGATACACTAAATATGTCTATTATATTAGTTACTCATGATCTAAGTGTTGTTGCTAATTTTGCACAGCGTGTAATTGTAATGTATGGTGGCAAAATTGTTGAAGAAGGCAATGTAAAAACTATAATAAACAACCCCTCTCACCCATATACTAAAGGTCTGATAAATTCCATACCTAAAATGACAGATACAAAATCTCAACCATTAAATATTATACCGGGATTTGTTCCGGGCATAGCGAATATGCCGCAAGGATGTCGTTTTAATAACCGCTGTGCATTAGCAGACGATACATGCAAAAACACACAACCAAACAGGCAGCAATTAAGCGAAGACCATGTTGTTTATTGTTTTAAAAGTATAGGGTGAAAGGTAGATTAGTAATGAATGATACAATCTTAAAGGTTGAAAATTTACATAAACACTTTCCAATAAAAGCAGGTGTGTTTTTAAGAGAAGTTAACAGTGTTAAAGCTGTTAATGATGTTTCATTTGAAGTTTACAAAGGTGAAACTTTTGGTATTGTAGGTGAATCCGGCTGTGGTAAATCTACATTAGCCTTATCAATTTTAGGCCTAGAGAAACCAACAAAAGGCAATGTTTATTTTCAAAACCAACAAATTAACACAAATAAAATATCCAAAGAATTACGAAGTGAAATACAAGTTATTTTTCAAGACCCATATGAATCTTTAAACCCCAGAATGACAGTTGGAGAAATAATTTCTGAGGGGCTTAGAATAAAAAACAAGTTAAGCAAGACAGAAATGGAAAACAAAGTTTTTGATTTGCTTGAAGATGTAGGTTTGGAAAAAGATAGCTATTATCGCTATGCGCATGAGTTTTCAGGTGGACAACGGCAAAGAATCGGTATAGCGCGAGCTTTAATTATGAATCCTAAATTAATTGTTTGTGATGAGCCTGTATCGGCTTTAGACGTATCTGTACAATCTCAAATAATTAATTTATTAGTGGAACTACAAAAAAAGTATAATATAACTTATATATTTATAGCACATGGGCTAAATGTTGTTAAATATATAAGCGACCGTATTGCAGTTATGTATTTAGGAAAAATTGTTGAGTTAGGCGATTCTCAAAGTGTTTTTACTAATCCCCTTCACCCTTATACAAAAGCCTTGCTTAATGCCGTCCCCGATATTGAAGGAAGCCAAAAAATATATACCAGCCAATTGAAGGGAGATGTTCCCAGTACCATTAATTTGCCTGAAGGATGCACCTTTCACCCAAGATGCGAAAAATGTATGCCAATTTGCAAAACACAATTGCCTGAATCAAAGATAATAGACGGCACGATGGTGGCTTGCCACCTTTATTAATTCGTAATAATAATACACATTATTATTTTATTAAAAAACAAAAGGAGAAAAGAAAATGAAAAAACTGGTACTTGGTTTAGTATTTGTACTTATGCTATCTTTTTTTGCAGGTTGTACAAGTAGTGAACAACCCGAAACCACAAGTCAACCCGATAGCGAACAAGGTGAAACTGTAACGTCAGGCACACAAGCAACTGACACAGGTGAGCCAAAATATGGCGGAGTGTTAACAGCATACACTTCAAATGACCCAAAAACTTTTGACCCTGCTGCTTTAAGCTCATGGGACCAAACCATTGTTGCTGCTAATATTTTAGAGGGCCTTGTTAGAATTAACCCCGAAGGCACTGCTATTGAACCCGGCATAGCTGAAGATTGGTCTGTTGATGAAACAGGTTTAGTATGGACATTTAATTTAAGAGATAATGCTAAATTCCATAATGGTAGAGGCGTTGTAGCTCAAGATTTTAAATATTCATTTGAAAGAATAGCAAATCCTGATGTAGCTGCACCTGCTGCATGGATGCTTAACAAACTTGCAGGATTTGAAGAATATCAATCCGGCAGCGCAGATGAACTTACAGGCGTGAAAGTAATTGATGACTACACTTTAGAATTAACACTTAATGAACCATTTGCTCCATTTGTGTCAATGTTAGCATCTGCAAGTTTAGCTGTAGTGCCACAAGAAGCAGTTGAAGAAATGGGTGAGGATTTCGGACAAAATGTTGTAGCCGCAGGACCATTTACAGTTGGCGAATGGAATATTAACCAAGATTTAACTATTAACGCTTTTGAAGAATATTGGGAAGGGCGCCCATATGTAGATAGTGTAAAATTTAAAGTTATTAATGATGAAAATACACGTATTACAGAATTTGATGCACAAACATTAGATATAGCTTGGATTCCACCTGCTCATTTTGAGCGTTTAACTAACGAACCTACTTTAGTAGATAATGTTGGCACAGCTTATACTCTACACACAAGCTTCTTGGTTTTCAATATGGAAGATGAAGTTTTCGGTGAAAACAAAGCTTTAAGAGAAGCTATCCTTTATGCAATTGACACACAAGCAGTTATTGACATGCTTCAAGGAAGAGCTTCAGTTGCAGATTTCTTATTGCCATCTTCAATGCTAGGTGCAGCTCCTCAAGCTGATACTCCACCATATAATGTTGAAACTGCTAAAGCAAAAATGGTTGAAGCAGGTTTTGAAGACGGTTATCCCGAAACCATTGAAGTAATTACACCACCTTGGAATAACAATATTAAAATTCTTGAAATTTACCAACAAAATTTAAAAGAAATTGGCATTAACATGGAAATAGTACCGCTAGAAATGAACGCTTATAACGAAGCTAGAAACAGCGGACAGTTTGATGTTGCATGGGCAAATATCGTTGCTGCTTACCCTGATTCAGATGCAATAATATATCCAACTCTTCATTCAAATAACATTGGTGCTTCAGGTAACTATGCAAGGTATTCAAATGCAGAAGTTGATGCTTTAATTGAAGAAGCTAGAGCTACAAACGACGAGCAAACAAGAGCCGAGTTATATAGACAAATTGAAGACATAGTTATTGAAGATTTACCTTATGCATATTTAACACACAATATTTATGTAGACATTAGTCAGGCATATGTTGAAGATTATATGCCAAGCGCACTAGATATTTCCACATACCATAGAGTTTGGTTAAATAAATAATCATTTTTCGGTTAGATATCTGAGTCAAATCGGATATCTAACCGGAAAACATTAAAAGGATTTATAATGATTAACTATATTATACGAAGAATTCTAACTTTATTTTTAGTTCTAATTGGGCTTACAATTGTAATTTTTACACTTGTAAATGTTATTCCCGGAGACACCGCAAGGTTAATTGCCGGAGAATATGCAGATGAAGCAACAGTTGAACAAATTAGAGAAAACATGGGCTTTAATGACCCTTATTACATTCAATATCTAAATTATGTATCGGATATTGTTCAAGGGGACCTTGGCCGTTCGTATATTACCAATAGGCCAATAGCCGATGAGCTAAAAAGCGTATTTCCAAAAACAATACAACTTGCTATTACAACTGAAATTTTCAGCATAATTGTGGGCGTGAGCCTTGGCCTTACAGCTGCCGTGCACAGAGGAAAAATAGTTGATAGATTAATAACTATGTTTGGCGTTGCAGGGCTTTCTATTCCGCAGTTTTGGTTTGCGCTAATGCTACAACTTGTTTTTTCTGTAGGTTTAAGCCTATTGCCGCCTTCAGGGTATGAAAATGGTTTTGACATTTATATAATTTTGCCGGCATTAACTTTAGGTATACCATCAGCCGGAATGATGGCTAGGGTTTCAAGAGCGGCATTTTTAGATGTTTTAAATCAAAATTACATGAGAACAGCTAGGTCAAAAGGGCTTAAAGAAATTGTAGTTGTTTTAAAACACGCCTTAAAAAATGCCATGATACCAATTTTAACTTTAATTGGTACAGATATAGGCAGATTATTAACGGGCGCAATGATAGCAGAAGCAATTTTTGGTTGGCCGGGAATTGGTAAATATGGTTATGATGCTTTATTTTACAAAGATATGCCGGCATTGCAAGCTACCGTGTTAGTTTTAGCTGTAAGTATTTGCATAATTAACTTGCTTGTAGATATACTATACGCTTGGGTTGACCCAAGGGTAAGAGAGAACATGAGGTAGCTATATGTTTAAAAAAGATAAAAAACATGCAAACAAATCATCGGGATTATACCACGATGCTTGGATGCGTTTGAAAAAAGATAAAGTTGCTATGGCCGGCTTAATAATTATTTTAGTGCTTGTATTACTTGCAATATTTGTGCCACTTATCCCAGGTATTGATCCGGAGGCAATTGAAAGCAGAAGAGAAGTAAATGGCGAAACAGAATACCCTCCTTTTGCTCCAAGTGTTGATAATATTATGGGAACCGACCAACTCGGAAGAGATATTTTCAGCCGTGTAGTATATGGGTTAAGAGTATCTTTGATTGTTGGTGTGCTCGCCAGAGCTTGTACTATGTTAATTGGTGTTACCTTCGGTGTAACAGCAGGTTATTTTGGCGGAAAAATAGACACTGTTTTAATGCGAATTACAGATGTATTTTTAGCATTTCCTGTAATGCTGTTGGCAATGATAATTACACTTGTTCTTGGCCCTAGCCTTTTTACTGTTTGCGTTGCAATTGTTGCTGTTGGCTGGCCTGATGTAAGTCGTTTAATTCGCGGACAAGTTATGACACTTAAAGATAAAGATTATGTTAAAGCTTCAAAAGTCCAAGGCGCAAATGATTTATGGATTATTGTTAAACAAATTATACCTAATTGTTACTCAATGATAATTGTTTTGTTTTCAATGGGTATACCCGGCGCAATTATGTATGAGGCAGGCCTTAGTTTTTTTGGGTTTGGCATAAGAGCTCCAAGCCCCTCTTTAGGCAATATGATTGCTGATGCAAGAGGATATATTATGACATGCCCATGGTATATAGTTTTTCCAGGTGTTATGCTGATGATTATTGTTATAGCTTTTAATATTTTTGGTGACGGCTTAAACGACGCACTTGACCCAAACACAAAAAATAGAAAGTAGTATATGAAAAACAAGATAAACTTCAACCACCCATGTTTTAGCAATAATAGTAAAGAATCTTCAAGAATTCATTTACCGGTAGCGCAAAAGTGCAATATAAAATGCAGATTTTGCAAACCAACGGTTGACTCCTGTTTACATGGTTGTCGCCCAGGATTAACTTCCAATATTTTAGATGCACAAAGCGCACTAAATAGGCTTGAAGAAATAGAAGCTAACGGTGATATAATTGAAATTATTGGTATTGCAGGGCCGGGAGAGCCGTTATATAACAAGGAAACATTCGAAACTATAAGGCTAATTAAAAATAAATACCCACAAAAGCACATTTGTTTGAGCACTAACGGGTTACTATTAACCGAGAATTTACATTTAATTAAAGAATTAAATGTGGAAACAATAACAATAACAATAAATGCTCTTTGTGAAGAAGTTGGCTCTTATATTTATGAGCACATTAATGGGGAAAGCGGCAGTTTTGCATTTGCTGAATTTTCTAAAAAACAATGGAATGGCTTAAGTGAAGCTTTAACTTTAGGTTTGGCAGTTAAGGTAAATAGCGTATATATACCAAAAATAAACGAAAATGATATTATTAATATTGCAAAAAAAGCAAAGCAATTTGGTGTCAATATTCATAATATTTTACCTGTAATTAGCCATAGCAACAATGATGTTATGGCACCTACAAAAAATGAAATTGACAATTTACTAAAAAAAGCATCAATTGAAATGGAACAATTCACAAGGTGTAAACATTGCCGAGCTGATGCAATTATTTTACCAAAAAAATAAGGAGTATTAATAATGTTGCGAAGTCTCCCCTGCTATTATGCAGAAAACGTTTCTTGTATTGACAAAAATTTTTTGGCATCAAATAATATTGAACTTTTAATTGTTGATATAGACAATACTTTATCTTTAGTAGACGATATGAACATTATGCCTTTTGCAAAGATATGGCTTGAGTATATTAAGGCATTAAAATATAATGTGGTTCTTGTTTCAAACAACGATTTGGAAAGAGTAAAACCTTTTGCAGATATGTTAGGTTTAGATTATATTAATAACGCGAACAAGCCTCAGCCTGAATCATTTAATTTAATATTAAACAAATATAATGTAAAAGCTGAACATTGCTTAGTGGTTGGTGATAGTGTGCCCTCTGATATTATTGGGGGCAATTCTATTAATGCGATAACTGTATTGGTCAATCCCATTGATTTGAGCACAGAGCCAAAATCAATAAGTATCGAACGAAAGAAATACAATGTATTAATTCAACTTCACAAATTATCGCCATTTGCAAAAAGGATAAAAAAATGAATAAACACGTGATAGTAATATCAATTGATGCCTTTAGTAATATAGACCTTGAATACGCTAAAACTTTGAGCGCGTTTTCTAAGCTTTATAACAATTCTGCAAAAGTTGAAAAAGTATTCAGTGTGTTCCCTTCTCTTACATACCCTTGCCATGCATCTATGCTAACAAGTAATTATCCAAGCAAAACATCTATATATAACAACGAAAGTTTTAACGGTAATATTTACAATAATAGATGGCATCAATTAATTTCTGATATTAAAACTAAAACGATTTTTGATTATGTTGGCAAGGAGTTTATAACAGCAAGCGTAATGTGGCCTTGCACCGGAGACGCTGATATTAATTACTTAATTCCCGAAATATGGGACAACACGAAAGAAGATGTGTTTTATGAAGCGTTTTTGAAACACGGCAGTACAAATTTTATTTACAATAACTGGCATAAATTAAAAAAATATCACAAAGCATTTGAGCAACCATATTTTGATGCTTTTGTAATGGAGTCTGCAAAAACTATAATTAATACACAAATGCCTAATTTATTATATATACATTTATGCCAAATAGATAATGCTAAACACTTTTACGGATTAAATTCTACAGAGTTAACTAATGCAATACATAACACAAATTTATTGTTAAATAATTTACTGAATGAGCTTGAAAGACTAAAAATAATCGACGATTGCACTTTTGTTATCTGTTCTGACCATGGCCAAATCGAAATAAAACAAGTAAGTTACTTAAACAAATTTTTATTAGATAACAGTAAACTTACTTTATGTGATGATAAAATTTTCTCATGGGATATTATTTGCCAAAGTGCTTGTTGTTCTGCATATATTTATTGCAAAAATGAAAAAGAAGTTGAATTTATCTCTGCTCTTAGTGAAAATAAAAGCCAGCTTAAAAAGCTTGGTATAAAGAAATTGCACCATAAAACTATTGCAAGAGATACTTTAAATGTTGTGGGAGATTTTGATTTTGTAGTTGAGGGAGAAAGCGGTGTATTTTTTTCAAGCGACATTGAAGATATATACCTAAAAAACGCTGAGAATACAAATATAAAATACAAATGTAATCACGGTCATCTTCCAAGCGTAGGTGAAACGCCTGTGTTTTTTATGAATGGAAAATATGTGAATAAAAACACAAATATTAAAACAGCAAGTATAATAGATGAGGCATGTACAATTGCTAAAATTTTTGGTGTTCAAATGAATGATGTAGACGGAACCGTTCTAGACAAATTATTGTGTGTTTAACTATTTTATGTGTTTTGAACTGACGCAATTACATTTATTCAGACATAGGTATTAAAGCGTTTGATTAATGATTTAAGTAAATGGCACCTTTGCAAAGCAGGTGCGCTATTACAATAAAATATTAATAAAATTTTGAGGTGATGAGTTATTAATAATTATTCTGGAGAAATAGGGCTTCAGTATCATTTGGATATACGCCCGAAAGATGTGGGTAAATATGTAATTTTACCGGGAGACCCTAAAAGATGTGAAAAAATTGCTGCATTTTTAGACGACAGTGCACTTATAGCAGATAAAAGAGAATTTGTAACATATACAGGATTTCTAAATGGTGAAAAAGTCAGCGTTACGTCCACAGGTATCGGCGGGCCATCAGCATCAATCGCTATGCAAGAGCTTTATAATTGCGGAGCTGATACATTTATAAGAGTTGGAACTTGTGGCGGAGTGGATATCGACGTTAAAGGCGGCGATGTGGTGATAGCTACCGGCGCGATAAGAATGGAAGGAACAAGCAAAGAATATGCGCCTATAGAATTCCCAGCCGTTGCAGATTATGGCATTGTTAATGCTCTTTGTAATGCAGCTAAAAAAAATAAATTCACATATCACGTTGGCGTTGTGCAGTGTAAAGATGCGTTTTATGGGCAGCATTCACCCGGAAAAATGCCTGTAAGTTACGAACTTTTAAATAAATGGCAAGCGTGGAAAGCGTTGGGATGTAAAGCATCTGAAATGGAAAGTGCTGCGTTATTTATTGTTGCCTCGTATTTAAATGCTCGATGCGGAAGTGTGTTTTTAACTGTTGCAAACCAAGAGAGAGATTCCATGGGGCTGGACAATCCTGTAATTCATGATACGGAGAAGCCAATTAAAGTGGCAGTTGATGCTATAAACGAATTAATAAAAAATGATAAACTAAATTCTTAGTTTATAAGGGGTTATACTGGGTATCTATTTGGTCCACCCTTCACAAAAACAAAACCTTCACCGTAT
>CAYJGM010000064.1:0-14203 GCA_964369495.1 uncultured Bacteroides sp.
TATCACTTTGCGCCGCCTGCCTAAAAACTTCATTAAGCCTAACACACGGCACAACCCCGCTTAAAATAACCGAACTTAAAATATTACCAGCGCCAACGCTTGGCAATTGGTCTTCATCGCCTACCATTATAACTTTACATGTTGGCTTTAAAGCACAAAGTAAACTTTCAAATAAAAGCACATCAACCATGCTCATCTCATCAATTATTACAACATCGGCTTTTAATTTGTTATTTTCATTGTGGACAAATTTAATAATATTATTTTTTGAATATTCAACCTCTAATAGCCTGTGAATAGTTGTGGCGTTTCTTGCTGTTAGCTCTGAAAGCCTTTTTGCTGCTCTTCCGGTAGGTGCAACCAATGCTACCCTATCCCCTATTGATTCAAATGCATTTATTATGCCGTTTACTGTTGTGGTTTTTCCGGTGCCCGGGCCGCCTGTTAAAACAAGTATTTTTTGGGTTAAAGCTTCATTAATTGCTTTAATTTGAAGCGTTGCGTATTTAATATTAGCGATTATTTCAAGTGTGTTTATTAAACTCTCACTTTGCGCTTTTTTCTCTTTTTGCATTGAGCAAAGCGTTTTTAAATACATTGCTATATTCATTTCAGCTTTTAAATATTCGGGTAAAAACACAAAAGTTTTATTGTTAATATCTTTAATTTTAACAGTGTCACAATCGCGCATTTTTTCAAAATGCCTGTTAATAAGATTTAACTCAACTTGCATGTATTCGGCTGCAACGCTTAATAGTTTATCTAATGGCAAGCATGTATGGCCATTGTTGATATTGCGGCGTAAGAGATATACAATACCTGCGCTCACACGCTGTTCGCTATTATATTCTATGTTAAAATTATATGCAATTTCATCTGCAATATCAAAAGGTTCATAAATGGGATATTCGCATAAAATATATGGGTTTTGCTTTACTAAATTTGTTGTATTAACGCCAAAAACATTAAATAATGCAATAGCTTTTTCAGCGCTGATATTTAAGCTGTTCATATATGAAATAACTTCTCTTATGCTATATTTTCGCTTAAATTCTTCTTGTATTTTTCTTGCTTTTGCCGGGCTAATACCTTTAATTGATGAAAGCTTATTCATATCTGTTGCAATAATTTCAAGCGTTTTTTCTTTAAATGTATCTACAATTTTAACGGCCAAAGCAGGGCCTATATACGGCAATGAACCCGCAGACAAATATTTGCGTATAGCATTAATGTCTTCGGGTAGTTTAACTTCATAAACTTCAACTTTAAATTGTTCGCCAAAATTAATATGCGATTTATAAAAGCCGCGAAATACAATTTGTTCGCCAACACAAAGTTCCGCTAAACTTCCTACTGCAACAACAAGTTCATTATCATCGTTAATAATTTCAAGCACAGCGTAGCCGTTTTCTTTATTAACAAAAACAATGTTATCAATTGTACCGCTAAGCGTGTTTAGTTTATTAATGGGCATCACCATTATAGCTGTCCTCGTTCATAGTTAATTCATGTAAAATAATTTTTGGTAAAGTATCGTATGTTGCATATAAAATATTGGTGTTTAATTGTTCGTTAGCGGTAAAATCTATAACTGTTTTTTCACAAAGAACAATAATTTTGCAGTTCTTAATTTTTCTGCTTATTAATTGTGCATCATAAAACATTTCATTTAAACTGTTTTCGGGCAAAATAATATAAAACAGTTTATTTTTCCCTTTTTTAAATGAAAAACCACAAACAATTGAAGATGTGTAAAAAACACCCAACACCATAAAAAATATAATTAAAACAAGTAAAATAATTTCAAACATAACACACCTCAATTACATATTTATATAATTTAAAGTATGCTATAATTAAAAAATTGTTACCTAGTAAGATTAATGCAAGTTAAAATTACACGAATTGAGCATTTTTTTCACATTGCTAAAATAAAAATAAAAACTTAATTTGAATAATTAATTTTTATGATGAAAAACAGAAAAAATGGAAAATAAGATAGTTAAACACTTATATTAATACAATTCAACAAATTATTTATTTTTTTTAGAAAATAATATTTTGAAAATAATATGTAGTTTACCTTTAAAATTCAAATTATATATTTGCTGTAGCGTTAATTTATGCCGTTGAGCCTCGTAAAAATCTAATATTGCTTGCATATTAAAAACAATTTCATCACTTCTTTTTGCATCTTCTGTTTTCCATTTTTTAACTATAGTTTGCAAAAGTGTGTAATTATTTAAAAGTTCATTAAAAGTTTGCCCTGTTTTACAAGCAAAAGCGGTTAATAGGCCGGCATTTTGGATAGTTAAAGGTATTATATATTCATATAAAGGGTATTTGCCCTCAAAATAACTTTTTTTAAATTCAAAACTTGAAAGAGCTGAAATTGCTTTTGTTTTTGCAATAAACATACTGCCACGAACAGCAAAATTCGGCATTTCACAATTATCGTTTAAATTTAAATTAACAAAAAAATCTTTAAATTCATGCACAGCATCATTCCAGTTTTGCCCAAGTGAAAAATTATCCTGATGCATTAATGGCATGCAAACAAGTGCCCCAATATCGTTTCTTTTTGAAAGAACATCTGCACATACACCCGGAACTAAAGAATTTAAAATAATTTGCATAGATGTGGCATCATGCACTTCATCTAAAAGCAAAGGCAAATTATTATGGCAAAAAAGTAAATTATCAAATACGCTTATATCTTTCCATAAATGCTTAAATAAATATTCAATTCCATTCATTTCACTAATTATAAACTGTGATTTTGGCGGAAGTTTTGATGCAAATTTGTTTTTCACATCTTCATTTTTAAAAATGCAAAGTATTGCAATATCTTTTTGCATTTTGCACGCAGCATCGCAAAGATATTCCCCAAGCGGCTCATGTGCAAACCAAAAAACAGCAGCTGTTCGCCTGGCATCACCTTTTTTATTATCAACATCTATGCAATTTGAAAGCGATTGCCAAAGAAGCGGCGGCGGCACTGTACGTGTTATATTTTCACATATTAATGAAACAGGATAATTTGTTTTTGTGCGTATATAATCGTACATTTCTTGTGTGGCATTACCTTGTGGCACACCTGAATAAATATGCCTTTCAAATAAAAAACTTTTTCGTTTAATAAAAGGGCTTTGGCGCCTTAACATTTCTGCCGGCATGCCTATTACAGGGTAATCGTTGTAATTGTTTAAATTTTGTGTGTCTAAATATACGCCCCATTTAAAGCCTAATTTATCAAAATGTTCTGTAAACTTAACCTCGTGTTTAGAAACTGCGTCCCAATAAGAATTTATCATTGGTAAATTTCGCCAATAAGCAATAAATTCATCGCTTATAAACATTTTTTTTCGAACAGCAAAAAAATAGCTTTGAATATGAGGAGTTATTTTTTCATCGTTATTCCATGATGCCTTTTTTGCACCTGAATGCATGCTTAAACCCCAAAAATCAACATTGCGCCCTGCCATTGTGTTAAACATAGTTTTAAGCGAACAAACAGGCCCAAATATTGTTTGGTTATAAAACAATATTTCATCATATTCATTTAAGTTTTCCAGTGATAAATATGCCTCTTTAAATGCTGTAATATCGTAACCGATATTTTCTCTATATATAATTTTTGTGCAATACGGTTTAATTTTTTTTTCGTTATCAACAGTTAAAAAACCGTTTATAACAACAATTTGTTCTTTACAACATTCTCGCATTGCTTTTAACAAAAATACAATATAATTATCAATAATTCCATCTTTATCGTAATAAGCAAAAATGCAAAGGCGATTAATTGGTGATTTTTCAAATGTTTGCATAAAAATCTCCATTCTGTGCACAGCACAAATATTTTAATAATCTTCATGCAAAATGAAGATTATTTGAAATTCACAGTATGTAACGGTGCGCTGTATTAAAAAAATATCATACTTTAATAATAAAATAAAAATATTATCTTATAACAAATATATCCATATTAAACCATTTCATGTTTAAATCTTCAACCGTGCCATCTTGCATAAGGCTTAGCAGCGCTTCATCTACCGCGCTTGACAACTCTACATCTGTTATTCTTGTTCCGATTGCTATAGGCGCATCGCCAAAATCAAGCTTTGCGGTTGTAAATGCGTTATCCATATTTAAATTTGCATACATTCCATAAACAGAGGGCACAATTGTGCAATCTAAAATATTGTTTTGCATGTCTGAAAATATTTGGTCGTAATTTGGATATTCAATTATATCATTTTTTATTGAATCGTAGATATAACTTTGCTCTGCTACATCTACAATTGTTCTTGCTTGTTGTATGCCAATGCTTAAACCTGCTAAATCGGCAGCGGCATTAACATTTATCCCCGGATTTGTAAGCACAATTAATATGCTGTTTAAGTATGCCGTTGAAAAATTAATGCTTTGTGCCCTATCTTGTGTTACAATTAGCCCGCTCATAAGCATATCTACTTCGCCGCTATTTAATGCAGTTTGTTTGTCGTTCCATTTTACAGCCTTAAATTCGGGGCTAACGCCTATAATTTCACATATTTGTGTGGCTAAATCTATATCAAGGCCTACATAATTTCCGGCAGAATCAACATAGCTTAGAGGTTCAAAACTATCATCAATTCCAATAATTAATGTACCTCTGTTTTTAATATCATCAAGTGTTGTGCTATATGCTTGTGTTATTTCTTCGTTGTTTTCTATAGAGCTTGTGCTTTGGCTTTGCGATATACTGCTTTGTTCGTTTGTTTGTTGTGAATTTTGAGATTCACTTTGTGGATTAACATTTTCAGAAGACGTTTGAAGTAGCGGAACAGGTTGTGCACATGCGGTAAAAGCAAGGCAAAAAACTAATATTATTAAAATGGATTTTGAAAACTTTTTCATTAATATAATAACCCTTTCTGATTTTAAATTTATAAAGCCATATTTGTTAATTTTGCTATATTAAAGTTCCTGTAAAATATTTTTAAATATACAATTGCATTTAAACGCTAATTTAAATAAGAAAAAATGTCGAATGAACATTTTCACAACATTATTTTGTATTGCAAAAAATTTGTTTATTTAATTTAATATTTCAATTATAAACAACAATATTTATAGCAATTTTATGTATATTATACTATATATTGTTAAAATGGTAAAGCATTATTATTTTGTGTGGGCTCGGATAAATTTTCTACCATGTTTAACTTTCTTTGTATTTGCCTTGTTCTAACACCTACAAGTTTTTCAAGTTCATCATTCGCTTGTGTTATTCTTGTTTGCGCTTGTGTTAATACTTTGCCAAATGTATCAAATTCCGCTTGAACATTTCCAAGTACTTTCCAAACTTCGCTACTGCTTTTTTGTATTGCAAGCGTTTTAAAGCCCATTTGAAGGCTGTTTAAAAGCGCTGCCATTGTTGTTGGCCCGGCAATTACAATTTTATAATCTGCCTGTAATCGTTCAATTAATCCATGGCGCACAACTTCTGCGTAAAGGCCCTCAAATGGCAAAAACATAATTGCAAACTCGGTTGTGTGCGGTGTGCGCACATATTTTGTTTGTATATCTTTTGCAAAAACACGAATTCTTTGTTGCAATAATTTAATTGCTGCATCAATTTGTTGTTTATCTGCGCTTTCTTGTGCATTAATTAGTGCTGTGTATGCATCAACCGGGAATTTTGCATCTATCGGCAAAAATATATGCGTATGCCCATCGCCCGGCAATTTTACAGCAAATTCTACCCTCTCTGAGCTTCCGGGAACAGTAGCAATATTTTGTTCGTATTGTTCAGGTGCAAGTATTTGTTCTAATATAGCGCCAAGTTGTATTTCACCCAAAATTCCACGTGTTTTTACATTGCTTAAAACTTTCTTTAAATCGCCAACCCCAACGGCAAGTGTTTGCATTTCACCAAGGCCTTTATATACACTTTCAAGTTGTTTGCTAACGCGTTCAAAAGATTGCTGCAGTTTCTTCTCAAGCGTGCTTTGAAGTTGTTCATCTACGGTTTTTCGCATTTCATCAAGCTTTTTATTGTTATCTTGTTGCATGGCGCTTAGGCGCATTTCAACGGTTTCTCTAATATGAATAAGCCTTTTTTCGCTTGCATCGCTGCTGTTTTTCATGCGTGTTTCAATTTGCGTTAATTGGTCGTTTACCGTTTTTTGAAACATTTGCAATGAATCGCTTTGTACTTTTGTTACTTGTGAAAGCATTTCGTTTTGCATTTTAGTAGTAGTTTGTAAACTTTGGTGCATAGAATTTGATATGTCTTGCGAAAGTTCTTTCATTGCATTTTGGATGTTTTGATTTAATTCAATAATATCTTGTTTTGAAATTTCGTTTTGATTATTATGCCTAAATTGCTTAAACAAAATAATTAATGTAAAAATTAAAATTATAATTGCAATTACTAAAATAAATAAATCCATAAAGTTCTCCAATCTGCGCATTGCGCAAATAATTATGAAAAATCTCCGAAAAGAATGAAGATTTTTTGGCATGTGCCGTTTTTAAAAGAATGCAATTTTGATAATTACATAACGTGATTATTCATGCTATTTTCATTTATAAAAAAATGTGTGCTAAAAACAAAACAAATATAATATTTATAGTATAAAAGATTATAAGCTTAATGGCAAGAAAAACATTGTAATAGGGGGAAATTTATGATAAATAACAGTAAAATAGAAAAAAGATGGAAAAATATATTTATAAGAAGTATTGTTGTATCAATTTGCGTTTTAATGATATTTTGTACAATTTCATTTTGGGCAAGCAAAACATATATTGGTTGCACAGTTGAAGATTTATTAATGCAAACAGCATTGCCTGCACAACAAAGCCTTGATACACCAATTGCAAACGATGAAAAAACCGTATATTTAACATTTGATGACGGGCCATCAAGAACCACCGAAATTGTGCTAGAAATTTTAAAAGAACAAGATGTAAAGGCAACATTTTTTGTTATGGCGGCAGAAAACAACGAACAATATTTGCCATTGGTTTCTAATATAGTTGAGCAAGGGCATATAATTGGGCTGCACACTTGTACGCATCAATATTCGCAAATATATCAAAGCAGCGAAGCTTTTTGGCAAGATATTGAAAATTTAAAAGAAAAACTTGCACAGTATGGTGTTAGTGCTTCAAATATATTGCGTTTTCCCGGAGGAAGTAAAAACACAGTAAGCCGTAAATATTCAGACGACGATTTAATGGAAAATTTAAAATTACAAGCCCTAGAGCAAGGATATAGATATTTTGATTGGAATGTAGACGCTCAAGATGCAATTGGTTCAAATAGAGATGCTCAATCGGTTTATAACAGGGTTGTAAAAACAGCACAAGGGCTTGATACATGCATTGTATTAATGCACGATACAAATGCTACAAAAGAAAGTATAAATGCATTGCCCGACATAATAAACTGGTTTAAAAATTCGGGATATAAATTTGATACTCTTGATAATATGCAATAGAACAGTTCAACATAAATAATTAAAAAAATATTTTTTTCAAAGTTAATTGGATGTTTATATATATGTACAAACAGTAAATTTGTTTTAAATTATTTGATATTTTAATTTAAATATATTATAATTAAAAAAAGTTATTTTAAATACACAAATAGTTGTTTGAAATTCGGAGAGAAAAATATAATGTTTGGCTTTGTTTTACCTTATAAACCTGAACTTAAAATGCGAGAGTGGCAAGAATACCGCAGTGTTTATTGTGGCCTTTGTAAAGAAATTAAACGAAATTACGGAATTTTCGCTAGAATGGTTTTAAATTATGATTTTGTGCTATTAAGTTTAATGGCAGATAATTTAAGTGGTGAAATAATAGATTGTAAAATTGAAAATTGCATTGCAAACCCCATTAAAAAAAGGCCTGTTTGCAAGCATACAAAAGGTTTAGAGTTAGCCTCGCACACATTGATGCTAACTGTTTTTTATAAAATAATTGATAATATACATGATGATAAATTTTTAAAACGATTACCATCTTATTTTTTATATCCATTAGCAAAAAACAAGCGAAATAAAGCCCAAAAATTATATTCAAATTTTGATGAAACGCTTAATTTACAAACAAAACGGCAAATCATAATAGAGCAAGCAAAAACATGCAGTTATGATGAAGCTGCAGATGCCACATCAATTATGCTTGGCAGTTTATTTGCACTTGCAGGAACAAAAAAAGAATATACGGCTCTTTACCGTTTTGGCCAATTTTTAGGCAAAATAATATATTATTTAGATGCCGCACAAGATTATGATGAAGACATAAAAAACGGTTCATACAATGTTTTTGTTATAAACGGTTTAACAAAAACTCAAGCAATATTAAAAGCAAAAGAGCTTTGTAATATATGTGCATATGAAATGAGTTTGGCCTATACATTATTAAAACGTGCACATCATTCACCGGTTTTGGATAATATAATTTATCTTGGAATTCCATATAATATTGAAAATGCAGGTATTTTAATAAAGCAAAAAATAACAAATAATTAATAAAACACGGAGAATAAAATGAATTTAAAAGAAGCTTATAATAAATTAAATATTAATGAAAATGCAAGTGCAGAGGAAGTTAAGGCGGCATATAAAAATTTAGCGCAAAAATACAACCCCGATAATTATGCCGCAGGCCCTTTATATGAAGATGCAACACGGCAAATGCAAGAAATTACACAAGCTTTTGATTTAATAATCTCGGAATTACGCACGGGAGATAGCAGCAATAATTATTCATCTTCCACAAATCATTCAAGCACTTCTTCACAATATGCCGCTATTAGGCAGCAAATTAATTCCGGTAATGCCGATTATGCTTTACAAGAACTTAATAATATTAAAGGTGGCCCGCAAAATGCCGAATGGAATTATTTAGTTGGCAGTGCATATTATCACAAAGGTTGGGTAAATGACGCTATGCGTTATTTTTCACAAGCAGTAAAATTAGAACCACACAACCAAGAATATAAAAGCGCACTTGATAATTTACGCTATGGCCAAAATGGAAATATGCACAATAACCCTTATACACAAAATAATTATTATGGCAGAGGCATGGGCTGTTCTTGTTGTGATATGTGTGCAGCGTTTATGTGTATGGATTTATGTTGCAGTTGTGGTGGCTGCTAAATGAACAATAAAAATTTAAAAAGCAAAAAAATTTCCTTATGTGGGGTTTTTGGTGCACTTAGTTTAACAATTATGCTTTTTGGAAGCATTTTGCCGTTTTCTTCATATCTTTCTCCTGCATTAAGCGGCTTATTATTGATACCAATTGCAAATGAATACAATAAACGCACTGCATTTATTATGTTTTTTGCAATTTGCTTGCTTAGTTTTTTTATTGTACCCGATAAAGAAGCAGCTTTTTTATTTATTGCTTTTTTAGGTTGGTACCCTATTTTAAAAGCAAGTTTTGATAAAATACGTTTTAAATTTTTGCGCTATATATTAAAATTTGTTATTTTTAATGCAAGTGTTGCAATTATGTATTATTTTATTATTTTTTTATTTCCTATCGATGCTGTAGTTGCATCATTTAACGGCTTGCAATATTATTTTATTGTAATTTTAATTGTTATGGCAAATATAACTTTTTTCATTTATGATATATCCATTATCCGTTTAACATATATTTATAAAAATATATTCAGTAAATTTATTATACGTTAAATGATAATGTGTTATAAATAAAAAATATGTAAAAACACCCTAAAATTCCGGTGAATGTTTAATATTGCATAACATAGCAAGCAATATATAAGGAATATATTTTTTTGCGATATTTGTTCTGTTTTATGTTTAGTTTTAGGTGTTTTTAACAAATTAAAGGAGGTTTGATATCTATGTACTTTTAAGCGCCGGGGCCTAAGGTTTACCTTGGGTTGACGAGGTTAAGAGTTATCGATTTATCGGCGGGTGCTCTTATGGTTTTTATTTACAGCCACAAAAATGCACAAAAATTTATGGTAACATAATTTACAAAAGCATTTTATGTAAATACTTAGTATAAATATAATTTTTAATATAATAATAAAATAGCAATTCATGGCAAATAATCGTATTATTATTGCCCTTATTTGCTGTGTTCTTCTATTTAGTTTGGAGTTAATTTATGTGTGGAATAGTTGGATACACAGGCGAAAAAAATTGTACTGATATATTGTTAGACTGCCTTTCAAAATTAGAATACCGCGGATACGACTCTGCCGGTATAGCAATGCACTTAAACGGCGAAATAGAAGTTGTGAAATCTGAGGGACGCCTTGAAAATTTGTGCAATAAAATAAAAGATTACACTAGCGATCTTAACAGTAATTGTGGCATAGGGCACACACGTTGGGCAACACACGGTGCACCGAATGATGTAAACAGCCACCCTCATTCATCTGCACAAATAACCTTAGTACACAACGGAATAATTGAAAATTACAGCTCTTTAAAAGAGCATTTAACAAAACATGGCTATACATTTGAAAGCGATACAGACACCGAAGTTTTGGTAAAGCTAATTGATTACCATTACAATAAAAACCCTTTAGAAAATTTAATTCATGCACTTGAACAAGTTCGTGGCAGCTATGCTATAGCAGTTCTGTTTAAAGATTTACCAGATAAAATTTTCTGTGTTAGAAAAGAATCCCCTCTTATTGTTGGTTATGGCGAAAACGAAAATTTTCTTGCCAGCGATATTCCCGCAATTTTAAAATACACAAAAAAATATTCTATTTTAGAAGAGGGCGAAATTGCCGTAGTTTCAAAAAACAGTATAGATATTTATAACGAGTTTGGCGATGAAATTCAAAAGGAAATTTTAACAGTTGATTGGGACATGCAAGCCGCCGAAAAGGCGGGTTTCCCCCATTTTATGCTAAAAGAAATACACGAACAACCAACAGCGTTAAAAAACACAATAAACCCAAGGGTTGAAAATGGTATATGCTCACTTAAAAATGAAGGAATAACAGATGATTTTTTAAATAATATTAACAATATTCACATTGTTGCATGTGGCACCGCAATGCATGCCGGAATTGTTGGTAAATATGCAATTGAACAATTATCGCGCGTTCATTGTTTTGTTGAAATTGCAAGTGAATTTAGATACAAAAATCCAATATTACAAGAAAATGATTTAGTTATTATTCTTAGCCAAAGTGGTGAAACACTAGATAGTTTAGCCGCTTTAAACCTTGCAAAAGAACGCAATATTAAAACACTTGCCATTGTAAATGTTGTTGGGTCTTCCATTGCTCGTAATGCCGATTACGTTATATATACCCATGCAGGCCCTGAAATTGCAGTTGCTAGCACAAAGGCGTATAGTGTTCAAATGGCATCGATGTATGTTTTTGCTATTTGTTTGGCCGATGCAAAAAATACTAAACCAAAAAACGAACTTATACATTTGACAAATATGCTGCAAAATGCACCGCAATATGTTGAAAACATGCTTTTAGATTGCGAGGATATACAATACCTTGCAAACCGCTTTATGTCTTGCGAAAACATGTTTTTTATGGGCCGTGGTTTCGATTATGCACTAAGCCTTGAAGCCAGTTTAAAGCTTAAGGAAATAAGCTATATACATTGCGAGGCTTACGCTGCGGGCGAGTTAAAACATGGCACAATATCGTTAATTTTTAACGGTACGCCTGTTGTTGCCCTAGCAACACAAGACAGCATTTTTGAAAAGACCATCAGCAATGTTAAAGAGGTTAAATCTCGCGGTGCAAGAGTAATATTAATGTGCAAAGAAAGCGTTAATATACCGCTTGATATTTTCGATTATGTTATACGTGTCCCCTCTTTTGAAGATTTCTTAATGCCGCTATTATGCATAATTCCCATGCAATTGTTTGCATATTATATGAGCGTTTTGCGTGGTTGCGATGTTGATAAACCACGAAACCTTGCAAAAAGCGTAACCGTAGAATAAATTATTAATAAATAAGCCGCAACTTATTACCATGTTTTTGGTAAGTTTGTATGTTGTGGCTTGTTTTTTTTGCAAATTTATAAAATATATTTGCAAACAACAATAAATATTGTATAATTAGTATAAAACAGATAACATCTACATTACATCTAAAAAACGGAGGTTAATTATGCGTAAAACAAAGATTGTTTGCACACTTGGCCCTGCAAATACCGATGAAAAAATTCTAAGACAAATGATAGAGTCCGGAATGGATGTTGCAAGATTTAACTTTTCACATGGTACACATGAGGGGCACTTAAAACATTTTAACTTGCTTGATAAATTAAGGCAAGAATACAATCGTCCTGTTGCCGCCTTACTCGATACAAAAGGCCCTGAAATTCGCCTTAAAACATTCAAAGACGGTAAGGTTTTTCTTGAAGAAGGGCAAGAATTTACCCTGACAGTTCAAGATATACAAGGTGATAAAAACATTTGCTCTATCACTTATGCCGATTTAACTAAAGACGTTGTTAAAGGCAACCATATTTTACTGGATGATGGAAAAATTGATTTAATTGTTGAGCATGTAAAAGATGATGAAATTAAATGCAAGGTGCTTAACGAAGGTAATATTTCAGATAGAAAAGGCATTAATGTGCCCGGCGTTAAGCTTTCGCTACCTTATTTAAGCGCACAAGATAAAGCCGATATCGTTTTCGGTATAAATACAGGCTATGATTTTATTGCTGCATCGTTTGTTAGAAGTGCATACGATGTGGTTGAAATAAGGCATTTTTTAGAAAATCAAAACTGTACTTGGATGAAAATAATAGCAAAAATAGAAAACCAAGACGGCGTTGATAATATTGATGAAATTATATCTGCTTCCGATGGAATTATGGTTGCGCGCGGTGATATGGGCGTTGAAATTGATTTTACAGAAATACCTATCTTGCAAAAAGATATTATTTCAAGGTGTTATAATGCCGGAAAACCGGTTATTACAGCAACGCAAATGCTAGAGAGCATGATAACAAAGCCTCGCCCAACAAGGGCAGAAATAACCGACGTTTCAAACGCTATATATGATGGAACATCTGCAATAATGCTATCCGGCGAAACTGCTGTAGGTGAATATCCCGTTGAAAGCGTTAAAACAATGAACGCTATTGCCTTACGAACCGAAGCAGATATAAACTACGATAAACGTTTAAAGCAATTTAGCATTTTATCTAAATTAAGTGTTCCCGGCGCTGTTTCACATGCGGCATGTACAACAGCAATGGAAATTAAAGCTAATGCAATTGTTACTGTTTCAAAAAGCGGCGAAACGGCGCGCTTATTAAGCAAATATAGGCCATCTACAGATATAATAGCATGTGTTATTTCTAAAAGAGTAAGCCGACAATTAGCTCTTTCTTGGGGAATAATTCCACTTACTATGGATTTGGTAAACAGCACAGATGAGCTTTTAGATTTATCGATAGATGTAGCAAAAAAAGAAGGCTATTTAAACGATGGCGACTTAGTTGTTATTACTGCAGGTTTACCGGTAAGCGTTTCAGGAACAACCAATATGATAAAAGTGCATTTAGTTGGTGATGCATTAATTACAGGCGTTGGCATAAATAAAAACAATGCTGTTACAAGCGGCATAACATGTGTATGCAGAACAGCCGAGGAAGTAAAAGCTAAAGCAACTCCCGGTTGTATTTTAGTAGTGCCAAGTACCAATAATGAAATGTTGCCATATATTAAAACTGCCGCAGCTGTTATTGCAGAAGATGGTGGCGAAAATTCACATACATCTATTGTAGGTTTAACTTTGGATATCCCTGTAATTATAAGTGCACAAGGCGCAACGCGCAAAGTAGCGGATAATATAAAAGTATCGGTTGATAGTTCAAGAGGTATTATTAGAAATATGCTTGAATAACAAAAATTTGCTCTTGTAATTTATTACTTAAATAATTCAATTTACTTTGCAAGCAAAGTTAATAATTTAATGGCATTTTAAAATTAATATTTAAGCTACAAATATAATATTAAAGAATATATTATTAATATAAAAAAATAACCGTGTGTGAAGCATATCAACTTTACACACGGTTATTTTTTTATAAATACATTATTTTATCGGGTTATCTATTGAGTATTCGCATATTGCTTTTTTCATATATAATAATTTTTCCGGCGAAACAGATAAATTAAACAACTCATTTTTTATAAAAAATCCAATCATGCTTTC
>CAYJGM010000065.1:0-3666 GCA_964369495.1 uncultured Bacteroides sp.
AGAGCATATGTTTCCATCTAAAGATACACATACCCCGTCTTGACATTTAGACATACAAAATTCACCTGCAAGTTCTATTTTTTCTTGCAAGGAATTTTGATTTATTAATTCCCTGAACTTTTCTACAACTAATTTTGAACCTTTTAGGTGGCAAGAGCTACCTATACACACTTTTATTTTCATAATAATTCTCCTTTTCAGAAACATTGTTAATATTTTAACATATTTTTTGTGTTGTGTAAATAGTAAAATGCTAGGTAAATTTACCAAAATGCAAAATTGATAAAAATTTAACAATTATATATGTTTTCAATATGGAATATTTGTTGTTTATGTATGGCGGTGCTACGCAAATATAATTTATATAAGCTTACGCTATTATAAATTATATTAAAATTTCATAAAAAAATGTAATTTTAAAAAATTGGTATAAAAAAGAGCAGTTAAAGTACAAAATGAACTAAAACTGCTCGGCACCTTTTGGGCAGGGTGGGCAAAAAAGATACCTTGTAAAAAAATAAATATTCAAGTTTTAAATTTTGCAACGCTATTAACAAAAAATATTTTTTGCCAAAAGCGACAGATAAAATACGTAAAGTTATAGGTTGATGATATTTATTATAAATAGATACAAAAGAAACAAAGCATTTATATGGTATATGGTGCTTCTTCTTTCTTTTCTCTCAAAACCCATTTGCCGTTTGTAAAATCCGGGAATGGTAAAGGCGTTCCCGACAGCGAAATAGATTGCTCTGATAATGTTGTCACAGCCATCCAAGTGGCTGCATCGTATATATCTAACGGGAATGGTTTTTGGTTGCTAACACACCATGCAAAAGCTTTCATTAGCAAATAATCCATACCATCGTGCCCACCTTGTACACCTGCTTGTAAAAATTCGCGCCATATGGGATGTTCATATTTTTCTAAATAGGGCTCTATATCTTCCCATTTATGCGAAGGGCTAACACCATCTATATAAATAGATTTATTCAGCTCCATCCATACGCCTTTTGTGCCATGAACCGCATTGCTTCTGGTGTATGGGCGTGGCAGAGAAGTGTCATAACGTATAACTACCGTTTCACCATTTGCGCATTTAATCACTGAAGTGATAAAATCTCCCAGCTGAAATGTTTGCTTTCCATCACCATAAGAGATACCCGCGCACCGGTTTAACACAACCGCTTTTGACGCTGTTGACGACAGTGTCAAAAACCTGTTTCCATAATTGATGTTCAGATATTGTGCAATGGGGCCAATTTCATGAGTGGGGTATAGGTCTGCATTGCGGTGCCTGTGATGGAACGAGCGTTGATGACCAATATCAATCAATTTTACAGTGTTTGGGCCAAGCTCGTGTTGATATCCTCCCTCACAATGCACTACTTCGCCAAATAGCCCGCTACGAATCATTTGCAACACCGCAAGTTCATAGCGGCCATAGCAACAATTTTCAAGCATCATGCACGGTGTGCGTGTACGCTCGTACGTTTTCACCAATTCCCAGCACTCATCAAGCGACGATGCTCCGAATACCTCAAAGCCTGTGGGAATTCCCCTTTGCATTGCCTCAAGAGTAATTGGAACATGTTCATTCCATGAAGTGGCAATAATAACAGCGTCTATTTTTGTTTTATCCAAAGCCTCTTTATAATCACTTACTATTAAAGCTTCCGGTTGGTTTGTTTCCTGCAACACACGTTTACCGTCTTCTATTCGAGCGTTATCTATGTCGCAAAGCACCGTAATTTGAATATCTTGTGTGCCAATCATTGTGCGCATCAAATCTGTGGCACGATCGCCTAATCCGATAACACCTATACGCACTTTTTCATTTCCCATTGCTGCATCCTACCTTTCATAATTCAATAAAAAAGAGGGAACGGGAGTAATCCCGTCCCCCCTTTTGTTGATTTTTTAAAGTTAGCCCATTGCATCATATGCTTGTTGATATGCTTGTACATACTCTTGGCGTCCGGCTGCATCTAATTTTTCTTGATACTCTTCCCAACCTTCATCAATGTCAAGCACGCCTGTTATGAATTTTCCTTCATATTCTGCAATAACTGCTTGTAAGTCGCCTCTGATACCGCTAATTTCCTGTGCTTGTTCTACAGATAACGGGAATGCTTCCCATACTGTTTCAGGTTTATAGGGGCTAAAGCGCTCTGTGCCCTCAAGCGATGTCCAATAGGTTTCGCCGCCTTTAAATGTTTGGTCTGTCGCAAGAGAGGGGTTTGTTCCTAACGGGTATAGAGAATAGCGCAGTATAGCTTGGTCTACTGTCAAACCATCGGGGTTGTTCTCGATTAAATCTGTAAGATGTGTGTTGCCATCTTCGTCGATTGTGTATGTTTCACCCTCAATTCCCAAGAAATAATCATATGCGCCTTGTTGTGTATAATTGTAATTGGCCCATGCCACTATCGCAGCAGGATCATCGCACTCTTTAGTGATAATTAAGCCCGATTTTGGCCCAACTTTACCTGAGATATAAGACCACGATTGCCCTGCAGGCCCAATTGGAGGCGCATCCGGTGCAACAAACTTATCTATCATGCCTTGCCCGCTAACTGTAACCCATGCGGCATGTGCGCCATGTCTATCTTCATGATGGAAATTATCAAACATTATATAATAGTCGGCATCGTAAATATTATGAGAAATGAGGTCTTCATCCCAATATTGTTTAAACATTTTGAGAAGATCTTTCATCGAATCGTCACCACGCCAAAAACGCAATGTGTTGCCGCTGGAATCCGAGGGATCTGCATCCATGTATGCATTTGATGTTCCTCTGTTCATAAGGCCATAAGCGCCTGAGAAAATGTGAATAAAGTTGCTTGAATCGTAAATTCCCAATGGAATTTCGTCTGTTGGATCTCCATTTCCGTTGGCGTCATTATCGCGAAATGCCATAAATACATCAAGGTATTCATCCAAAGTTTCGGGCATATCTTTATCTACTGCCGCAAGCCAATCTTCGTTTAAATATATCTTGCTCATTTGGATACTTTCAGAATCGTAAATATAGGGGAAACTCCATATACCATCGCCCATGCGAAGATATTTAAGCAAATCATTTTCCACGCAATATGCGTAAAAATCGGGTGCATAGTCTTCAAGATACGGTTCTATGTTCACGAACATTTCGTTTGTTCCCTGCGTTACAAGCTCTGAGTCGCTCAATCCACGTGCTTTAAGCACAACGTCCGGCAAATCATCAGCTGCCAAAAGGGTGCTAAAACGTTCTGCGAAATTGGTGTGCGTAATGGTTTCCCATTCAAAGTGAATATTGGTGCGTTCTTCCATATTAATAAAATACGGAATTTCATTCGGGGTTTCCCAAGCGCCGGCACCCTCTGGAATTGATGCTGTGGAAAGTATGCTAAATGTTGTCAATTCGGATAGCACCGGGTATCCTGCCGGGTCCATTGTAAAAGTGGGTTCATTCTCTGCTGTTGGGGTGGATGTTGCAACACTTTCGGGCGCCACCCCACCGCATGCCGCCAAGCATATCGCCATTGCCAGTAAAAAAGCTATTATTCGTATTGTTTTCATAGATTTTCCTCCTTTATTTGATTATTGTAAACTTCCAATTAAGCGTTATCCTTTTATTGCGCCAATCATAACACCTTTGGAAAAATACTTTTGAAAAAATGG
>CAYJGM010000065.1:3766-14090 GCA_964369495.1 uncultured Bacteroides sp.
ATCCTTTTATTGCGCCAATCATAACACCTTTGGAAAAATACTTTTGAAAAAATGGATACAAGCAAAGCACTGGGATAGTAGAAACGATAGCTACCGCATATTTAATTGATTCTGCAGTGCGAATGCGATCCATTTCGCCTGTATCTATCGAACCGCCGGACATCATGTCAGATACCCTCGACGTATTGGTTATAAGAATATCCCGAAGAATTAGCTGTAAGGGTTTAAGTTCTTGCTCTGATATAAACACAAGGGCGCTGAAATATTCATTCCAATGCATTACCCCATAGAAAATAGTCATAACTGCTATAATAGGCAGAGAAAGCGGCAATATAATTCTAAAGATAATTTTCATGTTGCCACAGCCATCTATAAAGGCAGCCTCGTGCATTTCATATGGCAAACTTTCAAAGAAAGAGCGCATTACAATCATATTATATACGTTTACCATGCCGGGAATAATCATTACCCAAGGTGAATTAATTAGGTTAATTTGTTGGTACACAAGATACGTTGGGATAAGGCCACCATTAAAAAACATTGTAAAAACCAATATTATTGAAATGATTCTGCGGCCAACAAAATCACGCCTGGATAGCGGATATGCAATTGCTATTGTGCCCGCAAGGTTTAAAAGAGTGCCTGCAACCGTATAAATTATTGTATTGCGATATCCTGTCATTATATTGCGGTCTTGCAAAACTTTTTCATACGCCTCAATGCTAAAATCTTTTGGCAACAAAATTACATTTCCGCTAATAACCTCGCTTGAATTACTGAAAGATGCAATAACAACAAACCACAACGGGTAAAGAACAATAAGAAGCACTAATGATGTTAAAATGAATATCACAATATCGTATATACTGTCGGAGCCTGTTTGTTTAATATTATTTCTTTTCATCATATTCCCCCTTACCATAAACCGGTTTTTGCAAGCCGTTTTGAAACACCATTTACTATCAGCAAAATAACGCAATTGATAACAGAGTTAAATAACCCAACTGCCGCGGAAAAGCTAAATTGATATTCCGTAATACCCTTGCGATAAACAAGCGTTGAAATAACATCAGACGTTTCCATGTTCAAATCGTTTTGCAACAAGAATACTTTTTCAAAGCCTACGCTCATAACATAACCGCTCTCTAGTATAAGCAAAAGAACAGCAGTAGGCATTAGATATGGTAAAGTAATGTGCCATATTTTTTGAAATTTACTTGCACCGTCTATAGATGCCGCCTCTAATAACTGTACATCCATTCCCGAAAGCGCAGCCATGTAAATAATTGTGTTCCAACCTAAGTTTTGCCAAACGCCCGTCCAAACATATAGATGCGGAAAGCTTGCGGGGTTATTTAAAAAATCAACACTTTCTGCGCCTAAACGCTGAATGAGAATATTTACAAGCCCTGTTTCGTTGCGAAAAAAAACAGTAATCATACCACACAGCACAACCATAGAGATAAAATGGGGCAAATAAGTGATTGTTTGCGCCGCTCTTTTAAAGCGTCTTGAGCGTAAATCGTTCATTATAATTGCAAGCGCAATGGGCAATGGAAAATTTACCAGTATAGAATAAATGCTAAGTGTAAGTGTGTTGCGCAATGTGCGCTCAAAATGCAAGGATGTAAAAAATTCTATAAAATGTTCAAAACCTACCCACTCACTGCCTATTATGCCCAAGTTTGGGCGAAAATCCTTAAAGGCAATAATAACGCCGTACATTGGCCAAAATATAAAAATTGCAAAATATATGAGCACAGGCGTTATTAAAAGATACAAACTCCAATTGCGTTTAATAGAGCGAAATAAACTTCCTGACGGTTGGCGCATTTTTTGCGATTGATTAGGTTGTATAGTTTTCAATTTCATAATCACCTCTGTTTATATTCGCCTTTGTATTTTCATGTGCTTGGAATATTGCTGAAATGATGAGTCGATACTCAAACTGAATTATTTATCGTTCCAATAATCCTCGCCCGCAGCTTCAAGCCATTCGGGGATACGGTTGTGTCCAATGCGGTAAATTCCCAAATCTTTAATATAATATAAACATTCATCTAAATCTCTGGGGCATCCTGCATTTTTAACTTTAATGCGCTCGCCTACAATCTCGTGAATTGCTCGCACGCAATCGGTTCCTACGTTTATATCAGCATTCACAACTTCGTCTGTGTATCCAAAATTTCCTGTTGCATACCCTGTGGCTTGCTTCACATAATCCGCACCCGAGGCAATTACAAGCTCACATGCTTTCGCCAATTCTTCGCGTGCTTTAAGGTGTGGGGTTTCAATAATTACCTTTACAAGGCAATTTGGGTTTTTTGCCTTGCAGGCATTCACCACTGCTTTAAGCTCATCTAAAACATAGTCGTACAAACCGTCTTTAAAACGTGAAATATTCATCACAACATCAATTTCGTCGGCACCGTTATCTATGGCATCAAGCGCCTCAAACACCTTTGTTTGGGTTGTGTTAGCGCCCATAGGGTAGCCTACCACAGCGCATACACCTGCCGCATCGCCAATAATGCTGCGAGCAAATTCTACTTCACAAGGATTGCAACATATGCAAGCAAACCCGTATTTAACAACATCGCGGCACCGTTTTTCCACCACCTCTTTACTGTTGTTCTGCCATAAAATCGCGTAATCAATTGTTTTGCAAAATTCTTGTTTTGTCATGTTTTAACCCTCCTAATATTTAAATATTTAATTTTTAAACTGCTCCAGAGCCCTTTAATGTAACATAAGGCTTATTATAATACTGCCATGTAAAGCATTGTTGCTCTTTGTTATAGTGATAAAGCATTCCATTCACCGTTGCAACGTCCGCCTTTTCTGAAAGTGCGGTATTCTGTACTTTACTTGGCTTTATTTCAGGTAAATAAAAATCATAGCATTTGCTATTAGCGTTACGCCCAATATAATGTGCGGGGTGCCATTTGCCATCACAACAAGCATATACAACCCGTTCACCTGTAAGCATAATAAGTTGGTCGAATTTTAATGTAATTAGTGTTCCCGTTTCATAAGCTTGCAAACATGTTTGCTGTAGCCGCACAGGGTTAAGCGGGCTATCATCTTCACAGCAGATGAAATTTAAATCCATCTTTTGGAAGCTAAGATGCAGTGCGCCGCTTGATTCATATGCCACGCCCAACGTATCATCTGTTACAGGGCACAAAAAGCAATAGCCAAAAGTACCGGGTTTAAACAGGCGAGAATATTGCCACTCAATATGCCCTCCTTGCGCATCGTCTTGAAAAAAGCCTAATTTTACAGCGCCGTTATAATTTCCTGCGCGGGAATCGCTGCTTGCAAATATATAGGCGGTTTTTCCATCTATTTTAACAGGCCATTCAATAATGCTCATGCTGTAGGTTGAGTTTAGTTTTAAATCATGATTCACCATTGGCTCAAATGTTTCTCCGCCGTCTTTGCTTATTGCAACCGCAACACAGCGGGTTGGGTTTCTATAGTTTTTTGCATAAAGCAATACATTTCCGTTTGGAAGTTCAACCCCTTGCGATTCGCTTGAATCTAAATTCCAATTATCTGCGGTTTGAGCATGATATACCTTGCCGTCATACGAGCGGTTGTCGTTAATGGTTTCGCCCATGTGCCATGTATCTCCATGGTCGTCGCTGTAAATAAACATCGGCGATTCTATGGAATGTTCGTTAAAGCAATATGTTTGCATCAAAAGCCGCCCTTTGTGCGAGCCATATTTCAGCTGAATTCCCGTTCCGGGGCCACAGCCCCAAAAGTTCATCCAATCTTTTTTCAATAGCGGATTCAAATCAACCGGTTGCGACCAAGTTTTTCCATCATCATCGCTGTGTAGCATGAGTAAAAAACTGGTGAGAGGAACACGCAGTGGGCATTTTTCAGTATATGTATAGCCTATAAAATCTCCGTTATTATAAAGCTTGGTTCCGTTTTCAATGGCGGTAAATTCGGTGGGCTGTCCGTCTAATGTAACTTTGCCATCTTTTTGCACCAAATAACGTCTGTTTGCATCGTCTACAAGTATGCGTTTTGCATAGCCGTCCTCTTTTACATAGCCAATTCCGCTATCGCTTGTAAAAACCGTAACATTTTCGGGGTATGTGCTTGTTAATAGGAATATGCGCCCTGTTTCATTATCTTGCAACATGCAACTGTCAATTGCTTGCGCATTTCCGGGAAGCTTTACTAAAGTTTTTGCGTGCTGCCAGGTTTTTCCCTCGTCTTCACTGCGGCGCATAACAAGGTGAATACGGTTTGGGTGGTCTTGCGGGCCTTGGAACATCTTATCGAACGAAACCAATAGCGTACCTTTTATTGTTCGCATTGGAATGGGAATTCGAAAATTGTTTGCACCTTGATACCCTGAATAGCATAATTGCTGTGGTGCAAAAAGCTTTCCGTTTTCAGGTACTTGCACTCTAAAATCCGGCACGGTTTGCGCGGTTATTTCACAAAGATATTCATGTGAAAGAGGCTCGTTGTAAAGGCGAATAAAATCTATATCTCCGTGATAAAGCATCGAACGCTGTTTCATTTTCTGAGCATCTACCATTTTGCCAACCAAAACAGTGTCGATTTTTCCTTTTTGAGAAATATCTTTTAAAAAGCAAGCATTAGCGTCCGGTAATTCTTTAATTAAACGGCCGTTTAAGTATACGCTGTAGCCCTTGTTTGCACTAATACGTACTGCAAGCGTATTTAGCATATTAACTTGTATTTGGTCGTTGGCATTTACTATGGTGGTTTGAAAATTTGCTTGGTCTTTGGATATTACTTTTTTAACAAATCCAACCATCGCACCAACTACAATATAAATACTAAAATATGATGCAACATATTGATTGTTTACAAAAGTAAGCAATGCCGCACCGCCGGCATGTAATTCATAGTTGCGAAATCTAATAATAACCGTTCCTTCTTCTAATTCCAAATATGGGCTAATTTGCTGAGTAATATCGGGGGCTTGGCAATTAACATTACACAGGTTTTCAATTTCAAAAACAGGAACAGGCTCTTTAAACATAACAATTCTCCTATTTATAAATAATTTTTTGTTGCGTTTTAGAAACAAATTGTTTATAATAAACAGTATATCACACATTTTTCAACAAGAAACATGGTAAATTATAAAAATTAGCATGGTAAATTGTATAAAAAATTAGTGCTGTATGAAAGGGAAGTTGTATGAATAATTCCTGTGTGTTTGAAATTGAAAACTTAACGCAAGTGCATAAAAGAAATATTGATATAACATCAGATATTTCTAAAATTGCAAGTTTTAGCAGTGGCACGGTAATTATTCGTTTTCGCCACAGTGAAGTTCTTAGCTTTGCACCATTATTGAATATCGTCAATAGTCAATATCCATCTTCTTATTTTTTGCTTTACACGCAACATGCACACCGTGTTGGGCTTATGCGAAAAACAATAACAAAAAACGGCGTGCACACAAATGTGCTAAATATTTACGATAACCACCAAGCTGAAATTAATTTGTTGAACACATTTGCCTGTACAATTGAAGCGGGAGTTGGATATAAGTTATATTTAAACGGTGCGCTACTTCGAGTACATCGAGATTTAAACGCTTGCTTTTTACAGGATATTTTAAGCCTTTCGCCTTTGCGTGGGGCTTTGATTGGAAAAGCGCTTGAATCTCAAAAACTTGAATATGATCGTGCGGCATTTCTTGGGGATATTGATTATTTGAAAATCTATGACAATGTGTTACCCGAACAAGAAATTCTTGCAATTACAGGCCAAACAGTTACAAACACCGCCGTATCTATTGCCCCGAACACCTATTGTTCACAGTCTACACAACTTTTCTACCCCGGATATATGGGTGCGCCTTATTATCGTATGCCCTCGCTGCTACAAACTGCAAAGGGAACATTATTAGCAACAGTGGACCAGCGTATGCATAGCCCAATAGAACACCCAAATAAAATTAACATTGTTTTACGCCGTAGCACAGATTTCGGGCTTGGGTTTAGCGATGGAATATCCGTCTTAACAATGCCGGAAAATTCTCGAAGCATAGATAGCTGTATTTTACAAGATCAAGATACAAAGCGGATTTTTTTATTAACCGATCAATTCTCTGAAAGCACCACAATGACTTCTGTTCGCCCCGGAAGTGGATATGAAATTATTGATGGTAAGCCATATCGCCAACTTTTAGACGACAACGGAGTTAAATATCTTGAAAGTGCTAACGGAGCAATTACGTGCCATGGGAAATCCACCCCTTATATGACTAAACACGGATACGAACTTTTATATAATGAGGTTTCGGTGGGATATATCTTTTCCGAGCGTTGCCCACTGCGTGTTTACCCCACCAGCTACCTTGTTTTTGTTTACAGTGACGACGACGGGCAAACTTGGAGCGTTCCACAACCATTAAACCCTTATGTAAAAGAAGATTGGATGACATTTTTGGGTTGCAGCCCCGGCAGAGGTATACAGTTGCGACACGGTACACATGCAGGGCGGCTAATTTTTCCGGTGTATTATATAAACCTACATGGTATACAATCAGCGGCACTGATATATAGCGACGATCATGGGCACACATGGGAACGTGGAAAATCTTGCAACGACCAACGCCTTTTTGAGGGCGAGTTGTATCATTCGCAAACGCTTACAGATAAGCGCCTTGACACAAATGAAGCACAAGTTGTGGAATTGCCGGACAGCACAATACTTCTGTTTGCAAAAAGCCCTTTTAACGGCACAGGTTGTGTTGCTGTAGCCTATAGTAAAGACGGCGGGTGCAGCTTCAATTCTATACTGCGCTTTGATTCCGCACTGCACTCTACAGATAGTCTTTCCATAATTTCCTATCCTTATAAGATAGATGGTTGCAATGCGCTTATATATGCCGGAGGGGATTCTATAAGCGGAAGTTGTAATGGCTCTGTTAAAATAGGGTTGTTGCATAAAGAAAAAGATTATCGCATAGAATGGCACTATTCTCGTTTGGTAAAACCCGGAACTTTCGGGCATTGTAGCTTGTCTATGATTACAGATAAAGTTGTAGGCCTTTTTTATGAGGGCAGTGGCGGTTTGGACACATCGTTTATTCGCATGGATATTCCTTTTTTAATGGCAGAAGACCACCCCGTGCAACCTGTAGAATTAGAACAGTTTACATGCACTGATGTAAAAGATGGAATAATTTGCACACTTCGCTTTAACCAGCCTGTTATGCTATGTGGGGATAGAAGTTTAAAAGTAACGGTTGCCAAACGCACAAAAACCGCATGTTATCACTCTCGCTGTGAAGATTGCCGCAGTTATAATTTTTTTGTGCCCAATATAGCCTCTTGCGAAGTGCTGGTTTTTTCACTTTCACAAAATATGAAAATATTTTCTACTAATGGTATGTGCTATGTTTATTCACAAAAAGAAAAAAAGTTAGTGTGGAAGTATTATGCAGATGAGGAAACTGTTTTCTTTTCACTTTTCTCTTCCCATATCGACACATTTGACGACGGTAAGCGGATTGTATCAAATGATGACATTTGGCAAAGCGCCCCATTAAGCACCCCTTCTTTTTCAGCGCAGTGCGCCAATGCCACTGAGGGTTTGCGGTGCAATAGCGAGCAAATGGTGCAGGTTATTTTAAATTATGTGCATATGAATTATGCCATGCAGCTTACTCTTTCGGAAATTGCTAGAAAAATAAATGTAAATGCCGCATATTTAGGGCGTATTTTTACCAAGCGTGTCAATCAAAGTTTTAATGATTATTTGGCATCTTATCGAATTACACGCGCACGTGAATTGCTTAAAGATGATGGCTTAATGATATATGAAATAGCCCAAATGGTGGGGTATCATGACATAAACCATTTTTATAAACTTTTCAAAAGTTATACCAATATGAGCCCTACCGATTACCGCAAAAAGATATTGAATAACGCTAAATTATAGAAAAGCGGTAAAAACATTATCAAATATGAACTTTAATTTAAACTAATTAAAACAGTGGCGACATAATACAGAATTTAATTGCTGAATATTCGGCAGAAAGGAGCTTTATATGTATGCACTTGTAAAAAACGAGGCAAAAAGGGGGTTTGTTTTCACACAAGTTGAAGAGCCGCAAGTGGGCTTCAACGATGTGAAAATTAAAATACAATACACCTCTATTTGCGGAACGGATTTACACATTTACAACTGGGATAACTGGGCAAAGCAAAACATTAAACCGCCTATGACTATTGGCCACGAATTTGTGGGCACAATTTGCGAGTTGGGCGAGGGTGTAACGAGTTATAAAGTTGGGGATACAGTGTCCGGCGAGGGGCACATTGTTTGCGGGCACTGCCGTAATTGCAAAGCAGGTAAACGCCACTTGTGCAAAGAAACAATAGGTTTGGGCGTAAACCGAGACGGAGCATACGCACAATATCTTGTTATACCGCAAGAAAATGTGATAAAATGTGAAGAGGGAATATCTTTGCAGATGTGTTCGTCTTTCGACCCACTTGGAAACGCAGTGCATACGGCGCTTGCTTTTTCTGTAACCGGAGAAGATGTTTTAATTACGGGTGCAGGGCCAATAGGCATTATGGCGGCGGCAATTTGCAAACATATAGGCGCAAAAAATGTTGTGATAACAGATGTGAACGATTATCGCTTAAACCTTGCGAGAGATATTTGCGGGTGTGAAACCATTAATGTTAAAACACAAACAATAGAAGAAAAACGCATTGAACTTGGAATAGACGAGGGATTTGATGTGGGCCTTGAAATGTCCGGTAACGGCAACGCATTTAACTCTATGATAGACAATATGTATAACGGCGGCAAAATTGCAGTGCTTGGCCTACACGCAGGCGAAACCATTGTGCCATGGAACAAAATTGTTTGGAATTGCCTTCAAATTAAAGGCATTTACGGGCGCGAAATGTTCGAAACATGGTATAAAATGATGGCGATGTTAAAAAGTGGCTTAAATATCGACAAAATATTGACACATACATTTGACATTCGCGATTATGAAGAAGGCTTTAAGGTTATGAACGAGGGCAACTGCGGCAAAGTAGTTCTCGATTGGACAAAATTGGAGGAAGTATGAAGACAGGGTTGAAATACATAAATGAAGCGGTAGACAGCATAAAAAATGCGAAGCTTTACAAGAACGAGCGTGTATTAACAAGTGCCCAAAGCACAAAAATAACCACAACGCAAACAAGCAAAGTTATAAATATGTGTGCAAATAATTATTTGGGCCTTGCAAACAACGAGGAAATAATTAAAGCCGCAATTGACAGTTATAAAAATTGGGGATACGGGCTTTCCTCTGTTCGTTTCATTTGCGGCACACAGCAAATTCACAAAGATTTAGAAAAAAGCATTTCACAATTTTTGCACACACAGGACACTATATTATATTCCTCATGCTATGATGCGAACGGTGGTTTGTTTGAGACGCTTTTAACAGATGAAGATGCTATAATAAGTGATGAGCTAAACCATGCAAGCATAATTGACGGCATAAGGCTGTGTAAAGCTAAAAGGTTTAGATACAAAAACAATTGCATGCAGGATTTAGAAAGCAAAATTATAGAGGCAAAAGATGCCAGAATAAGGCTTATAGCTACCGACGGCGTTTTTTCAATGGATGGAACAATAGCAAACTTAAAAGAGATTTGCAAGCTTGCCGAAAAGTACGATTGCCTTGTAATGGTAGACGACAGCCACTCGGTTGGTTTTATGGGCAAAACCGGCCGTGGTACGCACGAATATTTTGATGTGATAGATAAAGTAGACATAATTACAGGCACACTTGGAAAAGCTTTGGGCGGCGCTTCGGGCGGTTATACTTCCGGTAAAAAAGAAATTATTGAGCTTTTGCGCCAAAAAAGTAGGCCTTATCTTTTTTCAAACACATTGGCACCCTCAATTGCGGCAGGCGCAATAAAAACATTAGAGATTTTATCCAAAAACAACACTTTGTGTGAAAAATTGCAACAAAACACAGAATATTTTAGGCGAGAGATAAAGAAAATAGGCCTTGAGATAATAGATAGTACACACCCAATTGTTGCAATTATGTTTTATGATGCGAAAGTGGCTAGTGATGTGGCGAGCAAGATGCTTGAAAAAGGCGTTTACGTAATAGGGTTTAGTTTCCCCGTTGTGCCTATGGAAAAAGCAAGAATACGAGTGCAAATTTCGGCAAGCCACACAACTCAAGAGCTTGATCATGTTATTAAATGCTTTAAAGAAGTGGTAGATGGTTAGCCAAGCCGATGTAATACGAACCCGTTTTTTATTTAGCCAAACGCCCTAAAAC
>CAYJGM010000066.1:0-14000 GCA_964369495.1 uncultured Bacteroides sp.
GCGGTTTTGCTACTTTTCACGCTGAAAAGTAGGGCGTATCAATGAAACTAGCTTTGAAAATTTAAAACCACCTAAAAAACAAATTGCTTACTTTGCCTTAAACAGCAAGCTACTTTTCGCACCAAAAAGTAGGGCATTTCAACGAAACCAACTTTAAAAATCAATAAGCACTGATAAAAACAAATTACTAACTTTTGTATAAAGCAAAAACCTAGCCTTTTCGCACAAAAAAGTAGGGCGTTTCAATGAAAGTAGCTTTGAAAATTAAAAACTAACTTTTAAAATTAAAAAGCACAAAAATTCATTTTCTCTGCTTCGCTTAAAATAACAATGCACTAAACCTATAATAATATATAAACCCCCAAAAAGCAAATAACAAAATTTTTGTTTGCTTTTTTAGAAAACATAACATAAACTTTTGAATTCACAAAAAACGAAAAATTGCAATAGGCAAAATACATAATATAAAACTTCCGCTTTTGGACGATTTATCAATTGTTTATATCATAATGTTGTGGTATCATGTTGTGGCAATGCAATAAAATTCAATGGCATGAAAAAAGAAAGAGGTGCATATTTTATGAGCAAAAAATCGAAAGCATGGCTATGTATAGCGCTTGTTTTGTGTTTAGTGGGTGCTATGGGCGCTTTTTGTATTCAAACAAATTTTGGAAAAGTTGAGGTTAGTGAAATATCTTTACGCACAGATAACGGGCTTTACACAGGCTATTTATTTGTGCCCGACACAGCAACAGAGCAAACGCCGGCTCCTGCCGTTGTTTTAAGCCATGGATACCTTAACAACAGAGAGATGCAAGACAACAACTATGTAGAGCTTGCACGCCGTGGTTATGTTGTTTTTGTGCAAAGCGCATATGCACATGGCGATTCTTCCGTCGCATCGGGCGAGGGAATTGAAGTTACAACCGGTGGCATGGTACAGGGTGTAGAATATGTTTCGTCGCTCTCTTTTGTAGACGATACAAAAATCGGTGTTTCGGGGCACTCTATGGGCGGCGGCTTTGCCGATGCTACGGCGGCTTATTATACATCGCTTGAGCGTGAAGCTTTAGCGGCAGGCATGAGCGCCGAAGAAGCCCATGCAAAAAACAAAATTGCATCAGCCGCCATTGTTGGCAACTATCCGTTAGCACTATCGAATGAACAAGATGCAACAGGCCAAAGCGGATATTTATGCCACCTTGCCGTAATAGCCGGCAAATATGATGAATTTTATCTTGGAATGTCGAATAACTATGGCTACGAACTGCTTACAAGCAAACAAACACAGCAATTGGTAGCTGTGCAAACAGGCCAGGAATTAACACAGGCCGCACAAGAGGGGCAACTTTACACAAACGCCGAAAACGGCTATGTTTTAGCGCTGTATAACCCTGCGGAAACACATGCGCAAAACCATTTTTCTACCCTTGAAGCGGCAGACCTTGTAGAGTTTTTTGAAACCACTTTAGGCGCACCAAACCCACTTTCGCCACAAAACCAGCTATGGTGGCTAAAAGAACTTTTTAACATGATAGGTTTAATTGGCTTTTTTGCATTTATAATGCCGTTTACGGATTTACTATTAACGCTGCCGTATTTTGCACCGCTAAAAGCAAAAGAAGTTTTACCGCTTGCGCAACCTGTAGGAAAAAGCAAGCGCAAATATTGGGCAACTAATATTTTAGGCGGAGTAATAAACGCTGTATTATTAATGCCGCTTTTATTGGTGGGATATGTGTTGTTGATAAACCCATTTTTGCCACAAGACACAACAGGCGGCATTGGCCTTTGGACGTTTGGCAGTGGCTTAATTAGCCTTTTGATGCTTCGCATTGGTTTTGGCAAAAAATTCAAAGGTGCAGGCAAAGAACTACATACTAAATTAGAAAAAGGCATGTTAAAGCGCACAATAGTTATGGCAATAACTATAATTATCGGCACATATTCACTTGTTTTTTTGGCAGATTATATTTTCCAAACAGATTTTCGTATTTGGACATTAGTAGTGCGCATATTCAGCGCTGCTAAAATTTGGGTAGCAATTAAATATTTGCCGTTCTTTTTACTGTTTTATATTGTCAATAGCATTTGCATTAGCCGAAACGACATTAAAGGCTATAGCGAAGCGAAAAAAATCGGATTATCCGTAGGCTTTAACATAATTGCGCCTTTGCTTTTTGTTCTTGTAACATATGTGCCTATATTGTTTACACAAAAAACAATTTTTGGCGGTGTGCCCGGAATAATAGGCATGGCAGGCGCACTAATTCCAATTCTTGTTATACCGTTCGTTCCTATTTTAGGCATTGCGGGCTTAATATCTTATAAATTATACAAGAAAACAGGAAGCATTTGGCTTGGCGGTTTAGTAAATGCCGCAATGGTTACAATGATTACAGTTGCAAATACATCGTTTAGTTTTCCTTATTAAAAGTAGCCGCTAGGCAATAATCAAAGCCCGCCTATTTTGGCAAATTTATGCGCTATGCTGTGTTATCCTTACTCGCAATACGGGAAAGCATTACTCGCTCGTCTGCCGGTCTATCACAAAATTTGCGCAAAATAGGTTCAAAGAATTCTTTATACCGCCAAAAGTTCTAAAACAAGAAAGTGTGCCGAAGTAAGGCTTTCGCTTTGCGAGTTTTGGGCTTTTGGCTAAACAGAATAAAGTAAATAAAAAACCGATTTCGTTATTTTACGAAATCGGTTTTTTTGTTGAAATTTGTGTAGCCATGTTTGTAATTTTGTGTTTTAATGCTAAATGCAAATCAGCGCTAAGCCTAACTTATTACAGTTACATCGGCTTGTGCGTTTGTATAGTCGTAACCGTCAACCGTTGCGGTAACGTTTATCACACCATTAGCAGTGTAAGGTGGGTTGTAAGTGTTGGGTTTGTAAATAACATCAAATGTAATAACGCCGGTTGCATCGGTGGTTGTAGAATATATAGTGCTCAGTAAGTCAGTTCCGTTTACATTAACATTTGCAACAGGGAATGTAAAAGTAACAAGAGTATTGGCAAGCGGTGTAACACCGTCAGTATCTTTCAAAGTATAAGTGTATGTGTTTACTTGTGTGGTATTATCTAATTCAACAGTGTCAGTGTTTACCACTAAGCTTGCAACAAAAGGATCATCCCAATTTAAAGTGGAGGTTACACTCTTTGCTTTTATGCCTGTTGCATCTGTTATAATGCAGTAATATACTTCAACTAACGGCAACACACTGGGTGCATTTACTGATGATAAAATTTTAGGCGTGTATGTGTTATTTGTTGCACCCTCAATTGCAGAACCGTTTTTGTACCATTGATATGTATATGGGGCTGTTCCTGATGTTGGTGCAACGTCCATTTCGTGAGGAATTACACCCCATGCGTAGTTATAATTAGTTGCATAGCCCGTGTCTATCTCAAATGCGTCAACATCTATTACGGCCATGTCGCTATGTATAGTACTAGATACGTTGTTCTCGGTACTTGTTACAGTGCAATAATAGCTTATTGTGCCATTTGCAGTGGTAGAAGGTGTAAAACTTGCCGAAGTTTCACCCACTAACAGCACAGCTGCTTGGCTGCCCACTTTGCTATACCATTGGTATGTTAGGTTATGCCCTGTTGCTACCACTGTTAGCGGGGCGGTAACCTCGTTTTTATAATATACGGCACTTTGTGGCTGCTTTATGATTGTAGGGGCTTGAGTTGTATGTTGCTGCACAATCTCTACCGTGATGGTAGATGTTGTGATGGAGGAATAGCCGGTAGAAGACACCACGCAGTAATAATAAAAAGTGCCCGCAACACTTGTAAACGGTTTGTAGGTGTGATTTGTTGCACCGGTAATCAGAGTGCCCCCAATGTTTGAGTTAACCGAGTTTACAAACCATTGGTAGCGCAAATTGCTTCCCGAGGCCGACACGAAAAGCTCTGGTACGAAGATTGACTCTGTGTTTAAATCATAACGTGCATTGGTTCCCGAATTTAAAATAAAAATTATGGGTTGAAAGGCACCACCGATAATATCTGTGCTCGACGAAACGTTATTGGAAATTGTATCAGTTATGCCAAGAAATTCACGAGCATCGCCCAGTGTTTCCTCTAAGGTAGTCATGGCCGTTAAAAGCTCGCCGGCGGTTGTTTTGCCGTCTGCCACCAAGTCTGCCGCATTGCCTGTGCTAAAATCGCTTGTGTCTTGGCCGGCGTTGTTTAAAATGGTTGTGATAGCATTTATTTCTTCCAACTGTATTTCTACGGCTTCAATGGCAGCGAGCAGGCTTTCATAAACGGAATTGGCAAGCGTTAAAATCTCTTCGCCCTCTTTAAGCTTGAGCGTAACGGTATCTGTGTCGTTAGCCGAGATGGCGTTAGCAATTACAAGGGTGATATCGCTACAGTCTATGGTGGCGTCTTTGGCCGCCGCAATGGCCTGTTCAAGTTCATCAAGAAGGTCTTCCATATCGGCAAAAGCATCGTTCAAAGCGTTTAATTCATCAACATAGTCTTCCGGTGAATTTGGCACAGAGGTGCCCCAAGAGTTGATTGCATAGTTGGCAAGTGAATTATTTTTATCCACGCATTCACTGCCGGAGGTAAGGGTGAACACCAACACAACCAAAGATAAATAAATTAGTATTTGTTTTAGTTTATTATTTGTTTTTTTCTTCATTTTTCACTCCATAAAATTTGCCCGTTTTGAACAAGCTTATATTATTCACTTAATTCGTTTTTAAAGCCCATTTAAAAGGCGTTTATATTCGCAGTAGCCATAAAAGTTTGTATAATAGTTGCCGTGCTGAATATTGCACATAATATAAACCTTATTTTATCACTAAATAACACGTTTTGCAAGCTAAAAGAAAAACATTTGCCAAAGAAAAAAATGCAATAACAAACCTATTATCAAAAAACATTTTGTTCATTGTTTTGGTTGTTTGAAAAAAGTTTCATTGGAATAGATTTCATAAGTTTTTTAGCCTTGTTCATATCGTAATTTTTATCGGTTGATAAAATATCAACGAAGGGTGTTTTAAAACCTGCGCTTATGCCTGTGCAAGCAAACCCGTTGCGCTCATAAAAAGCTAGCCTTTTTATTCGTTGCTCATAGTTTTCGGCTTTTTTATCGCTCATTGTTTCAATAAATAAAGTGATTGATTTATCAGGATATTTTTCAAACAACACTTGCAATAGTTTCGTGCCGTAGCCTTTTGAATGAATTTTGTCATTTACTGCGATGTAAAATACGAACAGGGTATCGTTTGTGTCGATGGTAAATATAATTCCAACGAATAACTCGTTTTCATAATACACCTTAAAATTGTAATCTTTTTTTAATGTCAAAAGCCTTATAAACCACATTGGCATAACTTCCTCTTTCGGGAAAACCCTTTTCATAAATTTGCAAATTTCTTTGTAGTTTGAAAGCTTTTTTGATAAGTTTTTTTCTGTTAAGTTCATATAATTTTTTCCTTTAAATTAATATTGATAGCGTGCTTTATTCTTTTTATAAAAATAATAAGACACAATTATTGCCAAAAATTCGGCGACGGGAACAGCCAACCATACCCCGTTTAAATTAAACATTTGCGGCAAGATTAAAAGAGCTATAACAATAAAAACCAAGCTTCTTAAAACCGAAATTATTGCCGAAACTTTACCGTTTGATAATGATGTAAACATTGCCGAAAAAAATATGTTAAAGCCCATAAATAAGTAAGCGGGTAAAAATAACAAAAGGCCGGTTTTTGCCATTTCGAATGTTGCGCTTTCCCTTGAAATGAATATACCCACAGCTTCGTTAGAAAATGCAAGAGTAAATGCTATAACAAGTATCGACGCTGCTGAGATAATTTTAAAACTTTGCATTATAACCTTGTGTAACTGTTTGTGGTTTTGCTCGCCATATTTAAATGAAATAATCGGTGATACACCTAAAGTGTAGCCTGTATAAATAGCGTTTTGAAACATTTGTATATACAAAATTACGCTAATGGCAGCAACACCGGCATCGCCCACCAATTTCAATAATATAAAATTAAACATAAGCGTTGTAATTGATGTTGCAAGCGAGCCTACAAGTTCAGACGAGCCGTTAAATATACTTTGCCCAAGTGTTTTAAATTTAAATTTCGGCTTTACAAAATGCAGAACACATTTTCTGTTAAATATAAAATAGAAAAAACCTATTATTCCCGCAAGCGAATTTCCTATGCCGGTTGCAAGCCCTGCGCCTATAATACCCATGTTTAATAAGTTGGGTGAAATGAAAACGTAATCGAGAACAATATTTGTAACGCCGCCTGCAAGGCTTAATACCAAACCAAACATTGGGTGCCCGGCCGTTACCATGAACGATTGTATAAATATCATAAAAAATACAGGAATTAAAAAACCTGCTAAACTAAGCATATAATCTTTTGCAAGTGCATATAAATTCTCGCTTACATTAAGCATTTTAAGCAATTCATCAGGGAAAATAAAAACAACTGCTGTAAGTATTGCGCCAAGTATTATTCCGATAATATAAATTACCGTTAAAAATTCTTGAGCTTGCCTTTGTTTTGCCTGCCCTAATAATTTTGCAATTACGGCATTACCGCCTGTTGCAAACATTAAACCAACTGCTATTACTATGCCAAGCAATGGCATTACTAAATTAACTGCGGCAAGGGCGCCCTCGCCAACAAATGCCGATACAAAAACACCATCTATAATAGAGTAAGTTGACATAAATATCATCATAATCATGCTTGGCATTGTGTATTTTAATAGTTTGCTCATGCTAAAGTTTTTTGCTAAGGGGCTGCTTGTATTCATTTTCTTTTTCCTCATTTAATCCACTAAACATCAATTTCAATGAATTTGTATTCATTTTAAAATAAGTATTTATAACTAACTACTTTATACTAACTATTTTAACCTAACTATTTATTGTTGTCAAGAGGTTTATAATAATAAATTTTTAAATTTGAAAAAACGCTAAGGTATTTGCTTTTATATACATTTATAAGCCCTATAAAAATTAATAAGTTTAACATGTTTTGTTGACACCGCAACAACGTGAGATGTATAATAATATACAAGCAATGTCGATGATATGTTAAAAATGCGAAAAAGTAAAACGTTAAGAGCTCTATCGCTTAAAGGGTGGCCAGATGCCTGTTGTCAATTGCGTATTAAGCGGCAACTGTCAACATAACAAATAAATAATCTTATAGATTGTTTGCAGTATTTTGAGGGTGTTCATAGATGTTAGAATATAATTTGTTAGCAGAATATACTTCGCTGTTTATTTTAACGGCTATAATAATCAGCTTTAGGCGAGATTACGAGGCAAGAAATTTAAGATATAAGTTTTTAAAGGCTATGTATTATTCGGCTTATATTAACGTTATTTTATCAATATTATCTACTTTAACAACAACCACGCTTGCTGCTTATTCAAATTATTTTATATCGTATATATTAATGTTATTATACTTTGTTTTTTTGCCTTCTTCTCCTTTGATGTTTATACTTTATTCAATTATATTAACCGATTTTAAAACAAGTGAAAAAGAACATTATAAAAAACTGTTCGCTTATTGTATTCCGTTTTTAATATATCTTGTAATTGTGCTATCTAATGTATTTACAGATAAAATTTTTACAATAGATGAAAACCTTTATTATATCAGAGGCAATTGGTATCAAGCGCCTTTTGTTGTAAATGCATTTTATATTCTGGCTGTGTTATACATTGCAATTAAAAATTCAAAAACTGTTTATAGGGAAGTAATGCAGGTGTTAAGCTTTGCTTTTGTTTTTTCTTCCAGCATCATTTTATTGCAGTTTTTTATGGAAGATATTATCCTTACCGGTGCAATTTACACAATGGGTATTTTGATAGTTCATTTATATATTCAAAACGTGCGAAAATCTGCAGACCATTTAACGGGCGTTAATAATAGAATTGCCTTAACACACAAAATAAACGAGCGAATTAGATACAACGATAAGTTTTCGCTATACATAATAAGTTTGCGTAATTTTAAAAGCGTGAATGAGAGATATGGCCTTGAAACAGGCGATAAATTATTAAGACATGTTTCTGAAAATCTATCAAAGAAATTTACTATAAATAACACATTTAGATATAGTGGCGATGAATTTGCTATTCTTTCAAAAGATTTAAGTGAAGAATATTTTGCAAAGGTAGCCGAGGTTATAGATTCATTGAATAATCCTATTTCTTTAGATGGGCTTGATGTGATTTTAGATTTGATTTTTATTAGGGTTGACTATCCAACCTTTTCAAAAAATTCTAAAGATTTAATATCGGCTGCGGATTATTCCGTTCGCACTTTAAAAGAAAAATCGGATAATGTTAGATATTTATATGATATATCTATCATGCATAATATGTCTGAGAAAAACTTAATGACGCAAAAAATTAAAGATGCCATTGCCAATGATAATTTTGTTGTACACTACCAACCTATTTATTCTATAGATAAAAATACATTTACCCAGGCTGAAGCCTTAGTGCGAATGCTTGATAATGAAAAATTATTATACCCAAACAGCTTTATTGAATTAGCCGAAAAAACCGGGCTTATAACAAAAATTACTTACAATGTATTAGAGGTTGTATGTAGAGATTTAAGAAGTTTATTAGATAATAACCGGTTAAATTTGCAGTTTGAATCTGTTTCTGTGAATTTTCCATATTATCAATTTGCTTTACCGGATATGGTTGAAAACGTAGTTAAAATTTTAGATAAATACAATATTCCGCCCTCTATGATAAAAATTGAAATAACTGAAAGAGTTTTAATTTCAGATAGCTTTAACATGAAAACCGTTATGAAAGAAATGCAAGAAAAAGGGTTTGTTTTTAAACTTGATGATTTTGGAATTGAGTATTCAAACATGAGCGTTTTTTTAGATTTACCGCTTGACATAATTAAAATCGACAGAAGCCTTATACTCGCTGCAATTAAATCTGAGGAAAACAGAAAATTTTTCGAACACCTTATATTGGGAATTAAAGCTACCAATAAAAAAATTATTGTTGAGGGAATTGAAGAATTAGAGCAAAAAGATTTATGCGTTTATTGCAAATGCGATTATATTCAAGGATACTTTTTTTCAAAACCGGTACCCATTCAAAGCGCCCTTGCATTTATTGGCGTTAATAAAAATTAAAACCAAACCTTTCGGCGCATCGCTTTTTTCAATTAGCATTGTGCATAACTTTTTAATTTTATCCAGTGTTTAAACAACAGTTACAACATAAAACCAAAACCAAAGAGCAAAAGCGATAAAGCTTCTGCTCTTTTGCTTTTAAAATTATACATAAAAATTTAAAAGCAATGCCCAAGTAGCCGATAGGCAGTAGTTTGCATTACTTCCTACCGGCCAAACATAAAATGCGAAAAATTGCATTTAAGTTTGATAAGGCATCGCTATAGTATTTGTGTATAAATCGCTATTTTGTTTTTGTTTTATTGTTGCGGTTTTCATGTTTAACGCAATATTTATTCTTCCATTTGTTTTGCTAAAATATTTGCAGCAACGTGAATAAGCGCTGTTGCGGCATCTTGTGTGGCCGGATACGGCACATTTTGCCCGTTTGTACTTGTGCATATCATAGCAATGCTGCCAATCATATCGCCTTGGCATATAATTGGTGAAACTATGCTTGCTTTAATGTCGCTTACTTCGCACACGCCTACTGTGTTTTCGCTTATATCCATTGTTTTGCGCTCGTTTAAACATTGCTCATACTCGATTGTAAGGCGCCTTTCAATGCTTTCGCGCACAGGCGCACTTGCGGCAATTATTCTATCTCTGTCTGTTATTACTGCACTTATGCCTGTGCTTTTGTAAAGCACATCAACATATATTTGCGAAAGTGCAGATAATTCGCCCATTACACTGTGCTTTTTAAATATTACCTCGTTGTTGTTTGAAACGTAAATTTCAAGTGGGTCGCCCACACGTATAAGCTGTGTGCGGCGTATTTCTTTTGGTATTACTACACGCCCAAGTTCGTCTATGCGGCGCACAATTCCCGTTGCTTTCATGGTTTAGCCCTCTTTTCCTTAAATGTGTCAAACATAGTATTTACATTAATAAACCATAATATGCATTTTTTGCTAGTTTTTAAAGAAACATTTAAATAGTTTTAATGCGTTTTAAAAAGTAGCATTATATACTTTTTTATCCTGCTTTAGTATATCGCATGAAAAAGTAATATAAAATAGCATTAAGTAAGATTATGGAGGATATTAATATGAAGCCATTAAAAGAAAAAGTTAGCATAACACTTGATGAAGACCTATTAAAAAGCATAAAACATTTAGCAGAGCAAGACGACAGAAGTTCAAGCCAATACATCAACATGGTGCTAAAAAAACATGTTGCGCAAAATTTAAGGCAAAATGAAAATTAGCCGATAGCAAGCAATATTTGCCTTTTTCAAAAGCAAGAATAACACAGCCAAACGCATAATTTACATAAATATGCATGCTTTGAATTACCGGTTATCAATTAGCAAAAGCTAATATAGCAAAATGTTTTTTAAAATATTAAAACCGGCCCTATATTAAGGAAAGTTTATTCAAACTGCGAAATTATTTTTTCATAAGCGCGGTTTTGTATTGTAAAATCTGCCGCATTTATGTAGTATTGTTCAATTTGTGCATGGCATTTACCAACGGCGCACAAAAGTTCTTGTGCTTGGTTTAAAAGTTCTTTGCTTGCTTTTTTATTAAATTGCAAACGTTTTTTTCGCAAGGCTAAACTTTGCTTGTTGCAAAAACGCTCGCAGTGAATATTACGAACATTTGTGGTTGCATCTTTTTTTATTGTACAGCCGTGATATATATTGCAAGTTACAATGGCAAATGATAAATCGGGGAAAATAATATGCTCTATTTTATCGTTTGGGCTCATTGAACAATAACAGCTTATTATTTTAATGTTTTTGGCAAGCGCATGTTTTCGCACTTCACATAAAATATGTTTTGCCGCACAGCCGTAATCATCGTGCAATACCATTATATTTTTGGCAAGTTTTTTAATGGTTTGCTCGTAAAAAATAAAGCCGTCTTGCGTTAGTGCGCTTAAAAAACGTTTGCTTTCAAGCGGTTTCGTGTGGTTTTTTTTGCTTTCACAAGGTAAATATTTGCGGCTTATAACTTTGGCAAACTCTTGTGTTTTTATAATATCCGTAAAAGTTAGCGCGGTACGTTTTGTATCCGAAAGCAAACTGCCGGCGGCGGCCATATAACGAAGGGCTCTATCGCACAATAGCGCTTTTTCGGTATATTTTTCAATTATCTCTTTGCGGTGAACGCTTATTTTTTTTGCGTTCAAACAGTAATAAAGCGGCATAATTTGTTCATACGCAATGGGATATTTAGGCTCTATCTCATGCGGTGGGGTTGCATCTATCATTGAAAAATCGTAATTTTCGCATAAAACTCCATCTAACGAGCTAGGGCTAAGCGAGCAATGAATACATTCAACCGTTTGCCCTTTTTCAAGCAAATATGTAGCGATTTTTTTCATTAATGTAGATTTGCCACACCCAGGCGTGCCTTTCAAAAGCACAACATCACCTTGTTCGTTTTTTAATAAATTGTTGTAATATCCGCTATAACCCGTGGGCGAAAGCACACTTAAAAAATAATCCAGCCTTTTGTTTTCCATAATAAGCACCCCTTATTTGCAAATTTTATCTTGCCTTATCGTATGCGCTTTTTATTATTTTGCTACAAAAAAACAAAAAAGCAAAAGAAATGTTTATTGTTTATTGCAAAAATAAAATTTCTTTACATTATGTGCAAAACGGCATAGATAAAAAACGTTAAACATAACCTTGTAATTATATGTGCTGTATGGTATGATTTTTAATGAACAGTTTAAATATTAGCGCAATAAAACACGGTGAAACGGAGATTATTATGAAAGAAAAATTCACGAAAATTGAAAAAAGCTGGATATTATACGATTGGGCGAATTCCTCTTATGCAACTATAATGTTGGCGGTAATTTTTCCTATTTATTTTACAAGCGTTGCAAACAGCGCCGGGCAAGTTGGCGATTATTGGTGGGGTGTTGGCACAAGCATTGCAACGGGCATAACGGCAATTTTGGCGCCTGTTCTTGGTGCGGTTGGCGATTACAAAGGCATGAAAAAGCGCCTTTTCACCGTTTTTTTATTTGTTGGCCTTTTTGGCACTGCCTATTGCGCTATTACAGATATTTGGCAAGGTATGCTTATCGGTTATACAATTTCGCATATAGGTTTTAGCGGCTCTTGCCTTTTTTACGATAGCTTTTTAACCGATGTAACAACGCGCGAACGCATGGATAAGGTATCCTCTTGGGGTTATGCCATGGGGTATATCGGCGGAAGCACAATTCCGTTTTTAATTAGCATTTTCTTTATTTTGTTCGGCGAAAACTTTGGGGTAGATAGCACAAACGCAACAAAACTAGCGCTTGTAATAAATGTTGTTTGGTGGGCGGTATTTAGCATACCTTTCATGAAAAACTGTAAGCAAATGCACGGCATTGATGTCCCCGAAAAAAACCACGTTCGTGAAACATTAACATCGCTTTTGAGCACACTTAAAAAAATTGTAAAAAATAAAGGCGTGTTTATTTTTATAATGGCCTACTTTTTCTACATAGACGGCGTAAATACTGTTATAACTATGTCTACAGCTTACGGCACTTCGCTTGGGCTTGATAGCACAGGCATGATAATTGCATTGCTTGTAACGCAAATTGTGGCGTTTCCAAGTGCAATTTACTTTGGGCATATAGCAAAAAAAGTTGGCACAATAAATATGCTAACTTTCAGCGTGTGTTTTTATATATTTATTTGCGTTTTGGGCTTTGTTATGGGCTTTGGCCTTGAAGAAGAGTTTTTAACAGTTAGCCAAGCGCTTACATTTTTCTGGTGTTTAAGCGTATGTGTTGGCCTGGTGCAAGGCGGCATACAGGCGCTTTCACGCTCGTATTACGGCAAATTGGTGCCGCCGAAATACTCAAGCGAATATTTTGGCGTGTTTGATATTTTCGGCAAATTTGCCGCAATTATGGGCCCGGCAATTTATGCAATTGTGCTTGATACCACAGGGCGCAGCTCGCTTGCAATTTTTGCAATTGCGCTTTTGTTTATTGCCGGTGGCATTTTACTTGTGCTTGGAAGAAAACATTTTAATGTTTCGGAGGGAAGCGCACAAATTTAACAGAATTTTTGCATAAATAAAAAAAACACGGTAAAACTACTTTTATAAAAATAGCGCTTTAACAGGGTTTTGTTTGCCTTGTGCGCCAAATTTAAAGGAGTAGTAAAATGCCTAAATTATTACAAAGCCAAACCATGAGCAATTTAGCAAGGGCGTGGGCAGGTGAATGTCAGGCCAGGGTGCGCTACCAATTTTTAGAGTATGCCGCAAAACAAAACGGCCTATTTACGCTTGCTGAAGTTATTAACACAGTTGAGAAAAACGAGTTTAACCACGCGAGAATGTATTATACCAAAATGCAAACTGCCAGCAAAAAAACATTAACCGATGTTGAAGTTTGCGCAAATTACCCATTTAAAGAAAAATGGAATTTTAAAGAAAACTTTTTATTTGCAATTGAAAACGAAACGAATGAAATTGGCCTTTACCGCCAGTTTGCCAAAATTGCAGAGGAAGAGGGTTTTGGCGATATAGCGCAACTTTTCAACATGATAAGCCAAGTTGAGCACTGCCATAAAATGTTATTTACAGATATTAGCAACCAACTTGAAAACGGCACAATGTATAAGCGCGAAAAAGCAGTTAAATGGAAATGCAGTGAATGTGGGCACGAGGACACTTTAACCGAGGCATGGCAAACTTGCCCAATTTGCGCGCAACCGCAAGGAAAAGTTATGCTTATATTAAAAAATAAATAAATTGAAAATTATCATAAAGAAAAGCACACCTATTGGTGTGCTTTTCTTGGCGCAGAA
>CAYJGM010000067.1:0-13999 GCA_964369495.1 uncultured Bacteroides sp.
AATTGTTTCAAAACGACATTTAGGGTATTTGCTATTAGCAATATCAATCATTTTTTTAGAGCCGTCACATCCAATTACATTACCTCCAATTGAAGAAAAGTAATTGCTATACCAACCATATCCACACCCTAAGTCCAAAATAGTTTGATTGTAAAGGTTTTTAAACCTATTACAAACTAACTTTTTGTTTATTTCTACAAACTCCGATTGTTCTTGTGATAAAGTGTAGTTTTCAGCCACATTATCCCATTGACGAATCATATTGTACCCTCTTCCTATTATATAAATAACCTTTACTTCGTTTCGGTTATTCATATTTTTTATCTAATCGGCGCGGCTTGCATATGTGGGTTTATATTAGCCTACGGCTAATATAAATAATCATTTTTTTACAAATCTATACTCTGTTCCCTCTTTTATACGCGTTATGTTTTTTCTGTGTAAATAAATTACAAAAAGCGCCATTAGCCCTGCACAAATTGTTGCAAAAATATAGTTTTCGCCCCTAAAATAAAAAAATGCAAATGTTAAAACAGGGTATGCTATAGCGCCCACAATGCTTCCCACAGATACCATTCTTGTTGCAAAAAACGCAATAAAAAACACTACTATCAGCGGTAAAATTAAAAGCGGTTCTATTGCTATTATTGTGCCGGCCGAAACCGAAACCGCCTTGCCGCCTTTAAATTTAAAATAAAGCGGAAAAACATGCCCCAAAATCGCACAAAACGCCCCTATGTATGCGCCGTAAACCGCATGAAAATCTGTAAAATTTTCAATTATAATTTTTGAGATAACAACCGCAACTATTCCTTTACCTATATCCCCCGCAAAAGTTAAAGCAGCGGCTTTTTTTCCGAAAGTGCGTAAAATATTTGTCATTCCCGCATTGCCGGAACCAAAAGTTCTTATATCTTTTTTATAAACAAGCTTTGAAATTATAATTGCAAAACTTAGCGAGCCCAGCAAATAGCTTACAATGGCACACAGCAAGAAAAATAAAATAATATTAATTATAAACATCTCCAATCTCTAGTTCAATTGTATTATTTTTATTCAGTTTTTATCGGTTTTTTTATATTTAAATAATTATGCTTTTTCACCGCGCTCTCTTAAAATTAACCTTATTGGGGTTCCCGTTAAGCCAAAAGTTTCCCTGATTTGGTTTTCAATATAGCGTTGATATGAAAAATGAAACAGCGATTTAACATTGCAAAAACAAACAAATGTGGGCGGCCTTGTTGAAATTTGTGTAATATAAAATATTTTAAGGCGTTTTCCTTTATCGCTTGGCGGCTGCACCCTTGCAGTTGCCCTTGCCAGTAAATCATTTAGCATACCTGTTGTAATTCGCATTGCATTTTGGTCATCAACCGATTTTATAAGCTCATACAGTTGCTTTATTCTTTGCCCTGTTTTTGCGCTTATAAAAATAAACGGCGCATAAGACATAAAGCCAAAATCATCTTTTAAGTTTTTTTCCCACTTTTGCATGGTTTTATCGTCTTTTTCAATGGCATCCCACTTATTAACCGCTATAATGCAAGCCTTGCCTTGCTCGTGCGCAAAGCCCGCTACTTTTGAATCTTGCTCTGTAAAACCAACGGTGGCATCTATCATTATAACGCAAACCCTTGCACGCTCTACCGCCGCAAGGCTTCTAAGCACGCTGTAACGCTCAACACCATCGTCTACTTTGCCTCTTTTTCTCATTCCCGCTGTGTCTATAAAAGTAAATTTACCGTATTCGTTATCAATGTCGCTGTCCACTGCATCTCTTGTTGTGCCGCTTTCGTCGGCAACTATCATGCGTTCTTCGCCTAAAATATAATTTACCAGGCTGCTTTTGCCTACATTAGGGCGGCCTATTACGGCAACGCTAATTCTATCACTCTCATCAATATTTTCATCTTCATAGTTTAAATGTTCGCAAATAACTTCCAAAATATCGCCTGTTCCATGCCCGTGCACGCTTGAAACCGGGTATGGCTCGCCTAAACCAAGCGAGTAATACTCATATATTTCTGCCGGTGGTTCGCCTATTTTATCCACTTTATTTACGGCTAAAATTACAGGCTTTCCGCTTTTCATCAGCATTGTTGCAATTTCGCTATCTTGCGCTGTAACGCCGCTTTTTATGTCTGTTACAAAAACAATTGCCTGTGCTGTTTCAATTGCAAGTTGTGCTTGCATACGCATGTGTGCTAAAAGGCCGTCGTCAATATTAGGCTCTATTCCACCTGTATCAACTAGTAAAAATTGGCGATTTTGCCATTCGCATTCGCCGTAAAGCCTATCTCTTGTAACGCCCGGCACATCTTCAACAATTGCCATGCGTTTACCTATTAACTTGTTAAATAATGTAGATTTACCTACATTAGGGCGGCCTACCACCGCAACAATTGGTTTTGCCATTTTTTGCTCCGTTTCTTGTTATAGTAATTTCTTTTGAAAAACAACACAAAATTTCCTCTTTAAAAAATTTCGCTTATCATTGCGAAGGGTTGTGGTATGTTTTCGTATTTTTTCTCCGACAACGAAAAAATATGGAATTTTCGCCAAAGATATGTGGTGGTTTTTAAGTTGAACTACTATTAAGTATCTAAAATTATTTCTAAAGCTTTTTTGCCGCTCATAGGCAAAACGCATGTTTTTATATTTAATTCTTTTTCCATCTGAATTATTGTTGTGTTATCTAAGAACATATCTTGTTCTTCTCTTAACATATTTTCCGGCAAAAACAATATTTTTCCAATTAATTTGCCTTTGCACTGCTCTATTATATCCCTGCCTGTTAAAAGGCCTGTTACATTTACATTTCCGCCGAAAAAATTATTTTTAATTTTGTGCACTTTTATTTTTATATGCGGAAATTTAAAGCTTACTGCCGCACACAATTTTTTTATTAACGGATATGTAATTTGTGCTGTAATAACATTATACTTTTTCGCAAATAAAGGCGCTTTTGCCTTAAAAAGTGCGCCTGTAAATTCATTATGAAGCAAACGCCACATGCCAACACCGTTTTCAAGCTGTGGCAAATCTTCATAAAAGGCTAAATTAGGTATATGTTTTTTTGCAATTAAATAAAATTCATCGGCGGCAAAAACAAGCCTTTTGCCATATTTTTTTAAATTTTTTTCACCAATTAATTCAATAATATCAATTACATCTCTTGCGGTTTTGTTATTGTAAATTTCAAGGGCCGGCAAATTTTGCCTAAACTTTGTTAAGCCCACAGGCACAGCGGCAACGCTTTTTGTATACGGAAACATTTCGCTTAAATATTCAAGGCTTTTAATCAATTGTTCACCATCGTTAATATTTGGGCACAAAACCAATTGAAAATTCATTTCAATTTTAGCTTCATGTAATATTTTTATATAACGAAGAACATCACCCGCACGTTTGTTGTTCATTATTTTAACGCGCAAGTTTTCATCAACGGTATGCACCGATATATTTATTGGCGATATTCGCATTTTTATTATGCGCTGTATTTCTTTTTGGGTTAAATTTGTTAGCGTTATATAATTGCCAAATAAAAAAGATAACCTTTCATCGTCATCTTTAAAATAAAGGTGTGGCCTTAAACCTTTTGGCAATTGGTCTATAAAACAGAATATGCATTTATTTTTACAGCTATGCTTTTTATCCATTAAATATGTATCAAATTCACAGCCAAGCGGTGTATATTCTTGTTTTTCTATGATTTCATCAAAAATTTCGCCATTTTTTTCATATTTTACTTTTATTTTTGCAGATTGAGAATAAAATTGATAATCGAAAACATCGTTAATGTTTTTTCCGTCTATTGCTAAAAGGGTGGTATTTTGCAAATTATGCATATCGGCAGGCGAATTTTGCTGTGTTTTTTTTACATATACTGCCATAATGCTTCCCCCTGTTTAAATAATTGATTACATTATACAATAAAAATTGAGAAAGGACAATGCCTTTCTCAAAAGTAAAACATTATAAAATGTGAAACACCATTTAATTTATGCAATATATAACATAAAATAGCATTTCATTCAAATTAAATAAATTGATGTAGGTATAAGATATTTTTTACTTAGCCAAAAGCCCAAAATATTAAGTTGTACCAATTAAAAGCAAAAGCTTTATCTTTGCACGTTTTTGAAACATTTGGCTATATAAAAAATTCCGTGAACCTGTTTTGTGCATATCCTGCGTGTTAATTCACACAATTATGCCTGTTTTTTTATGACTACTTCTTTGCCTTTGTAGTAGCCACAGCTGCCGCAAACTTGGTGTGGGCGAGCATATTCGCCGCATTGTGTGCATTTTGTTAGTGTTGGTGCACTAAGTTTCCACACATTAGAACGGCGTTTGTCGCGCCTGGCTTTGGAAACTTTCCTCTTTGGTACTGCCATTGTAAAGCACCTCCTCAGTGTTGTTGTTTAATCATTTAGCAGATTTAACAGCGGTAAAAGTCTTTCGTCTGTGCTGTTATTTTCGTTTTGTGTGCAATTGCAAGGTTTAATATTACCGCAAATTTGGCAAATTCCGCCGCAATTTTCTTCGCATAAAAGCACAGATGGGATTTCAAGCAGAATTTCAGAATAAACAAACTCTCTGATATCAAGTTTACCATTTGGTAAAAACGGAAGAAAATTGCCTTCGTCACTCGCCCATTCATCGTTTTCAACAATGAATAAACGCGATATCGAAAAAGGTTTTTCAATTTCTTTTGTGCATCTTGCACATTCAAATTTAACCGTTATATCGCAGTTTAATTCTAAATCAACAGTGCTACCGTTTAAATGCGCATTAATATTGGCGTTTAAAGGTTCATTAATTTCATAACCGCCAAAATCCTCATTAGATAAATCTAATTGAAGCGTGCGCATAAAAGGCTCGCTTGTGCCTGCAAACAATTTGCGAAAATCCAGTAACATTTAATTCCCTCTTTCAAGGTTGCTAAATTATTATACATGTAAATATGCTTTATGTCAAGTTAATTATTTGCATTTACACATGTTTTTTATAATAATTTTATTAACAATTCCTTGCCGTAACAATGAAAGAACAAAACTTTAATAGCATTTGCCATACAAAGTTTTGCCCTTACATTTATTTAATGTAATTATTAATTATGCGTTATCGTATTTTCTTACACTTTCAGGCAGTGCATCTTCTTCTGCTGAAACTGTAACAATAAGTTTAACGCCCTCACCTGAAATAGCATCAAGTTTTTCAAGCAATTTGCCAAGGCCTTCTAAATCGTAATTTCCAAGCTTTAATATGCCATCAATATATATTTCAACAATATCATAGTTCCCTGCAAGGATACCTGTGATAAAGCCATAAAGCATTTCATATCCGGCAATATTGTATTCATCAACATCAATTAGGCGTGCAGCGTGGTCGATATCGTAAGTTAGTTTCATGCTTTTTTCAATGCAAACGATATTTCCCGGGGTTGTTTTTGCCGATGTGTTAATCATTTCAATCATTTTTTTTGTTTTGCCGGAGCCTTTTCCACCAATAATTAAGTTAATCATATAGATTAGCCTCCTTTATATTACACTTTTCAGTGTTTTTTCCGTTATTTTTATTTTAGGTTAATTAACCTAATTTTGCAAGTAGTTCTTCCTTTTCTTTTTCAAAGCCGGGTTTACCCAAAAGTGCAAACATGTTTTTCTTATAACTTTCAACGCCTGGTTGGTCGAACGGATTTACACCCAACATATAACCGGAAATTGCACAAGTTTTTTCAAAGAAATATATTAAATAACCTATGTCTTCTTCCGCTAAACTGTTAAGCTCTAAAATTATATTAGGCACACCGCCATCGGTATGTGCTAAAATTGTTCCCTGCATTGCTTTTTCATTTACATAGCTCATATTACTATTTGCAAGAAAGTTTAACCCATCGAAATTTTCTTCGCTTTCTTCAATGAAAAAGTCGCTTTTAGAATTATTGATTGCAACAACGGTTTCAAACATAATTCTTGCACCGTCTTGCACAAATTGGCCCATAGAATGTAAATCTGTGGAAAAAATAACGCTTGCCGGGAATATACCTTTTTGGTCTTTGCCCTCGCTTTCACCAAACAATTGTTTATACCACTCGTTCATCATTGTAAAATCAGGCTCGTAGCATGCTAAAAGTTCAACGCTTTTACCTTTACGATTTAAAATATTTCTAAGCGCGGCATAACGATAACACTCGTTTTGCTCGCTACAAACGCTAAGCTCTTTCATTGCTTTTGCCGCACCTTGCATAAGTGCATCGATATCGCAGCCCGCAACCGCTATTGGTAAAAGGCCAACTGCCGTTAAAACTGAATATCTTCCGCCAACATCATCGGGCACAACAAAGGTTTCATATCCTTGTTTATCAGAAAGCTCTTTTAGCGTGCCTTTAGATTTATCTGTGGTAGCATAAATACGATTTTTCGCCTCTTCTTTTCCGTATTTTTCTTCCAATAATTTTTTAAATATTCTAAATGTTACCGCTGGCTCGGTTGTTGTTCCCGATTTTGAAATAACATTCACCGAAATATCTTTGCCCTCGCAAATACTTAAAACATCATTTAGAACATTTGCGCTTATCGAGTTGCCAACATAGTAAATTTGCGGAGTTTTTTTGCATTTGTTGTTGTATAATTGGCCTTTAACTGCCTCTACAACAGCGCGTGCGCCCAAATAGCTTCCGCCTATGCCAATAACAATAAGTATATCGCTGTTGCTTTGAATTTTTTGCGCCGCTTTTTTTATTCTGGCAAATTCTTCTTTGTCATAATTTTCAGGTAAATCAAGCCAACCTAAATAGTCATTTCCAAGGCCGCTTTTTTCATGCAACATTTTATGTGCAAGTTCAACTTGTGGGAAAATTGCTGATATTTCGCCCTCATTCACAAAAGAATTTAAATATTTTGCATTACATTTTACGCTCATTTAACGCCCCCATAATATATTGGCAATGCCTTTGCGAAAAATATATCAAAAAGCACCGCCTTTCATTATTTCTTCTTATATATACTATATATTAGTAAGGGCAAACTGTCAAGGCAATTACACTAAATTTACAAAACGTACATAGCTTTTAGTAAAAGTGCCAAAGCCGAATCGAAATTCATTTGTTCTACACTTTGTTCTGCAAAAATTGGGTATTGCGCCAAAACTGTTTCTTCAAGGCTTACCGTAATTTGCCCAAGTTCTTGCCCTTCTTGCACAGGTGCTTTTATATCTTCGGGCAATGTATAACTAATTTTAATGTCTTTGCCCTCGCCTTTTTGAAGAAGAATTCCCGGTGGCGTGCCGTAAATAACTGCCACATCTCGCATTTCACCGTTTGTTACGGCTAAGCTTTGCTCGGCGTTTTCTATTATTGGAAAAACAGTATACTCGTATGTTGCAAAGCCGTAATCTAAAAGCGATTTTGCCGCTTCAAAGCGCTCTGCACTGCTGTTTGAGCCTAAAACTACCGCGATTAAATCTAAACCATCTCTGCTTGCCGTTGCGCTTATACATACACCTGCGGCATTTGTTGTGCCTGTTTTAAGGCCTGTTATTCCCGGGTAAACATTCAGCATTTTATTTGTGTTTACAAGTTGTGTTTGCCCATTTCTTAGCGAATCTGTCCAAATTCCGGAATACTCTAAAATAAGCGGATGGTGAAGAAGCGCTTCAGACATAATCGCAACATCTCTTGCCGTTGAAAGATGTGCATCATCGTGCAAACCGCATGCGTTTACAAAATTAGTGTTTTGCATGCCAAGCTCTAAAGCGCGGTTATTCATAAGCTCTGCAAACGCGGGTTCAGAGCCGCCCACAAATTCCGCAACGGCAACCGCGGCATCGTTTGCACTGCTTACGCAAATTGCCTTTACAAGTTCATCAAGCGTAAACTGTTCGCCCGGTTCAAGCCAAATTTGGCTTCCGCCCATGCTTGCCGCATGGTTAGAAATTGGCACTATATCTTGCAAAGTAATTTTGCCCGCTTCAACGGCTTCAAGGGTTAAAAGAAGTGTCATAACTTTTGTTATAGAGGCTATGGGCACTGCGGCATCTGCGTTTTTTTCATAAAGCACATCGCCCGTTTTTGCCGATACCAATATTGCATTATTGCTGGGCACGTCAAACTCCGGTAAAATAACACGTGCAGTGTTTTGCGATGTAAGTTGCGTATTCTGCCCGCTATTTTGTAAACTTAGTTCATCTTGCGTTGGCATTTGTGTTCCCAAAACCGGTAATGTGCAAAAAAGCATAAATACAGCCGTTAATAAAATAGCTAAAATTGTTTTTTTCATACAATTTTACCCTCCCTTTTTTATAATAGTGTTTGCACAAGTGTAAAAGCGGCAAACCCGGCTATAAATTCACATGTTTAACACTATCTAATTATATGTATGCACTTGCTGTTTTATTGCCTTTTTAGTATAATATGTAAAGAAATTTATTTTGAGGTGTAATTTGAAAGTTATATTTTATACTTTGGGTTGTAAAGTTAATACGCATGAAACAAGCGCATTAACAAGGCTTTTTTGCGATAATGGCTTCGAGCTTTCTGACGATGAAAAAAATGCAGATGTTTACATAGTGAACTCTTGCACCGTTACAGCCGCAGGCGATAAAAAAAGCAGGCAATGGCTAAGGCGTGCAAAAAGGCAAAACCCGCATGCCGTAACTGCGCTTATAGGGTGCTATCCGCAAGCTTTTATTGAAAAGGCTTGTGAAATTGAACAAGCCGATATTATTATTGGCACAAACGCAAAGGGTAAAATTTTAGATTATGTTTTACAAAGTTTACAAACAGGTGAGCGAATAATTGATATACAGCCACATGAAAAAAATAATATTTTCGAGGAATTACCCAATGAAAAACGCACAGATAAAACAAGGGCTTTTGTTAAAATTCAAGATGGTTGCAACCGCCGCTGTGCTTATTGCATAATTCCAAAAGCTAGGGGTAATGTGCGAAGCCGCAACAGCGAAAACATCATAAATGAAATAAAGGCGCTTGCAAGCGAAAATTGCAAAGAAATTGTGCTTACAGGGATAAATTTATCCAGCTACGGGCAAGATACAAACACAAATTTAGCGCAAATAGTAGATGATATTGCTAAAATAAACGGCATAGAAAACATACGCCTTGGAAGTTTAGAGCCCGATTTAGTAACAGATGAACAAATTAGCGCTTACAGCCTTCAAAAAAAGCTTTGCCCGCAATTTCATTTAGCGTTGCAAAGCGGCAGTGATAAAATATTAAAAAGCATGCGAAGAACATATACAAAAGAGCAATTTAGGAATGTTGTAAGCAAAATACGAGAAAAAATTCCAAATGCAGTTTTCATCACCGATATTATTGTTGGTTTTCCGGGCGAGAGCGAGGAGGATTTTAAGCAAACTTGTGATTTTGTGCGTGAAATAGGTTTTTTAAAAGTGCATGTGTTTAGTTTTTCAAAAAGGCAAGGCACGCCTGCATTTACAATGGAAAACCAAATTGATGCGCAAACAAAAGCGCACCGCAGCCGCTTATTGCAAAAAATAAGCGATGAAGTGCGCACACAGATTATAAAAATGCACAAAGGCAAACAAACAAGTGTTTTGCTTGAAAAACGCGTTAGCGCGAATACATTTACAGGCTATACTAGGCATTACATACCTGTTTTAATAAAAGCTACAAACAAAGAAAGCGGCGATATTGTAAATGCCGTTTTAGGCGATTACGACGGCGAGAGATGTAGCGCCCACTTAATAGTGTAAAATTGCTTACTTTGCATTAAACAACAAGCTAGCGGTTACGCCTTACACACACTAATAGTGCTGATAAGAGCAGATTATTTACTTTGTTTATATCATCAAAAACTAATTTAAGCTTTTAATAATAAATGAAAATTATATAATTATCATTGCATCGCCAAAAGAAAAAAAGCGATATTTTTCTTTTATAGCCTCTTTATACGCATTCATTGTGTTTTCGTAAGAGCAAAAAGCGCTAACAAGCATAATTAATGTGCTTTCGGGTAAATGAAAATTAGTTATAAGCCCATCTATTGCCTTAAATTCAAAACCGGGATAAATAAAAATATCCGTATCTCCGCTACAAGGCATAATTTCACCGTATTTTTGAAACGCGCTTTCAAGTGTTCTGCAGGATGTCGTTCCAACGGCAATAATGCGTTTTTTGCTTTGTTTTGCAATGTTAATTATTTCAGCTGTTTGTTTTGGTATTGTATACCATTCGCTGTGCATTTTATGGTTTAATATATCATCTTCTTTAACAGGCCTAAAGGTGCCAAGGCCAACATGTAAAGTTATATTTGCAACAATAACGCCTTTTTGCTTTAATGCATTTATTAATTCATCTGTAAAATGCAAACCTGCCGTTGGTGCTGCGGCACTGCCAAGTTCTTTTGCGTATACGGTTTGGTAATCGCTTTCGTTTTCAAGCTTTGTTTGAATATAAGGAGGTAGCGGCATTTTTCCAAATTGCTCAAGTTTTTCGAATAAAGTGCTTGTGTTATAAGAAAACTTTACAATTTTATTGCCCTCCGGGGTTGTTTTTATAATTTGCGCGCTTAAAGTTTCATCGCCAAATAAAATCTCTGCGCCATCTTTTAAACGTTTACCGGGCTTTGCAAGGCATTCCCAAACATCTATTTCTTGTTGCCTTAAAAGCAAAAGTTCACACAAAGCACCCGTGTTTTTTTTTTGCCCAATAAGCCTTGCCGGCAAAACTTTTGTGTTATTTACAACTAAAACATCACCGCTGTTTAACATATTTAAAACTTCTTTAAATATGCTGTGGGCAATTTGCCCGTTTTTTCTGTTTAAACACAAAAGGCGTGCCTCATCACGTGGCGAATGTGGCGTTTGTGCAATTAATTCATCAGGTAAATCGAAGTAAAAATCAGATTTTAACATTAAACTCTCCGTTTTATTTACATTTTGCATTGACATTTATTATTATATGCTTTATTATTAAATTAATATATTTTACAGAGGTTGCGGGTTACAAAAGTAATTTAAGTTTTAAAGATTGCCAAATCGTACAACTTTTATGAAAGGGTATCTCGCCGAAGGCGATAGCTCGGCAGGCATCGCTTGGGGTTTGTTCCGAAAGGGCATTCACTGTCGCCACAATGTGGCGGTGCGCTGTAAAAGTAATGCAATAACTAATATTATATTGCATTTTCTGCCGGTTTTCAACCCGGCTATTATTTTTTTTTACGGGAATAATTATAATTTTGGAGGTATTTAATATGAAAAAGTATAATGTTGGCGTAATTGGTGCAACGGGTATGGTTGGCCAACGCTTTATCTCTTTGCTTGAAAACCACCCTTGGTTTAATTTAACGCTGGTTGCGGCTTCTCCTCGCTCTGCGGGCAAAACATACGAGCAAGCAGTGGGCGCGCGCTGGGCAATGCAGGGTGCAATGCCAAATGCAGTAAAAACAATGGTGGTTCAAAATGCCTCAGATGTAAAAAGCATTGCGCCGCAGGTTGATTTTATTTTTTGCGCAGTTGATATGAGCAAAGACGAAATAAAAAAACTTGAAGAGGAATACGCAAAACACGAGTGCCCTGTTGTATCAAACAACAGCGCACACAGAAATACCGATGATGTTCCAATGATTGTGCCTGAAATTAACGATAATCACACAGATATTATTAAAAGCCAACGTGCACGCCTTGGCACAAAACGCGGTTTTATTGCCGTTAAAAGCAATTGCAGTTTGCAAAGCTATGTGCCTGCACTTCACCCGTTAATGGAAGATTTTGGCGTTACAAAAAGCCTTGTTTGCACATATCAAGCAATCTCGGGCGCAGGTAAAACATTTGAAACATGGCCTGAAATGGTAGATAATTGTATACCTTTTATTGGTGGCGAAGAAGAAAAAAGCGAAAAAGAACCATTAAAGCTTTGGGGACATATTGAAAACGGTAAAATTGTAAATGCAAGCGCGCCTTCAATAACAGCGCAGTGTTTTAGGGTTGCCTGCCTAGATGGCCACATGGCAGCGGTTTTTGTAAGCTTTGATAAAAAACCAACTATTGAACAAATTAAAGAAAAATGGCAAAATTTCAAAGGTGCAGCGCAAACGCTTTCGCTTCCAAGCGCACCGAAACAATTTTTACATTATTTTGAAGAGGATAATCGCCCACAATCTAAACTTGACAGAAACCTTGAAAACGGCATGGCGGTATCGCTTGGCCGTTTAAGAGAGGACAGCCAATATGATTATAAATTTGTTTGCCTATCGCACAACACTTTAAGAGGCGCGGCAGGCGGCGCGGTTTTATTGGCAGAACTTTTAGCAAAAAAAGGCTTTTTTGAATAAAGTTATGCAAGTTTTCACATTTAACTGCGTATATTTAGTATTATTACATCTAACCGACACTTTACTAATAAACCAAAAACATTTTTTATTTTTATATAAAAAATATATTTTTTAACTCAAATATGGAGGGCTTTATGAAAAAACCAATTTTTACAGGTAGTGGCGTTGCTATAATAACGCCTATGTTTGATGATGGCAGCATTAATTATGATGTTCTAAAGCAATTAATTGAATTTCAAATTGAAAATAATACCGACGCAATTATTATATGCGGCACTACAGGCGAGGCATCTACGCTTGATGATGAAGAGCATTTAAGTGCCATTGAATTTGCCGTAAAAACTACCGCAGGGCGTATTCCTGTAGTGGCAGGCACAGGCGGCAACGATACTAGGCATGCTGTTGCGCTATCTTGCGAAGCCGCAAAACGCGGCGCAGATGCTCTTTTATTAGTTACACCATATTACAATAAAACAAGCCAAAGTGGGCTAATTACACATTTTAACACTATAATAAATGCCGCCGGCTTGCCTTGCATTTTATATAATGTTCCCTCTCGCACAGGCATGACAATACAGCCGCAAACTTATAAAGAACTTAGCAAAAACCCACTTGTTATTGCAACAAAAGAGGCAAGCGGTAATATTTCCGCCATAGCACAAACTGCGGCGCTATGCGGCGATGATTTACACATCTACACCGGCAACGATGACCAAATATTGCCAATTTTATCTTTAGGTGGCATAGGCGTAATTTCTGTTTTAGCAAACGTAGCCCCAAAACAAACACACGATATTGTGCAATTTTATCTAGACGGCAATGTAAAACAAAGCACAAAATTACAACTTGAATATATTGATTTAATTAACGCTTTATTTAGCGATGTAAACCCTATACCCGTAAAACATGCGGTAAACATGATGGGCTATAAGGCCGGAAAATGCAGATTGCCTTTGGGTGAAATGAGCGAAAAAGATTTGAAAAATCTTGAAACGGCCATGAAAAACGCAAAACTGATATAATAAATTAGCGGCAATACAGTATAATTATATTTAAGTAAATTGCATTATTAAATTATTTTAAATAATGTGCAAAAAACAATTAGGCTTTATACATTTTTTCAAAAACAAATACTCCTTTAATAAAAGCATTCTTTGTATACGATTAAATATAAGCTTAACATTTGTAACTTTAGTATTATAATTAAACTGATTTATTTTTAAAAATATTGTCAAAAGGATAAACATATGATAAACATAATTATAAGCGGAATTCACGGTAAAATGGGAAATGCGCTATTAAATATAATTAGCACGCGAAGCGATTGCAAAGTAATTGCCGGAATTGATGCATTTGATAAACAATGTGAAGTGCCTGTTTTTAAAACACTTAGCGAATGTGATTTAAGTGCAGATGTTGTTATTGATTTTTCTAACGCGGCCTGTGTTGATGATTTAATTGACGCATGCGTTAGCAAAAAATTGCCTTGTGTTGTATGCACTACAGGTTTAAGTGAAAAAACGCTTTTGAACATTGAGAATGCCAAAACACAAATTGCACTGTTTAAAAGCGCTAACATGTCGCTTGGTATTAATGTGCTTATTGCGCTTGCTAAAAAAGCAAACGCATTGCTTGGAATGGGCTATAATATTGAGATAGTTGAAAAACACCACAATAATAAA
>CAYJGM010000068.1:0-13943 GCA_964369495.1 uncultured Bacteroides sp.
ATCGTGCGCTTCTTAGTAAAGAACCGTTAGACGGAAAATATAAAAGAATAAGATATAAAGGCAAAGTGTGCGACAGGTGCGGCGTAGAAGTTACACGCAGTAAAGTTAGGCGTGAGCGCATGGGACACATAGAGCTTGCAGCTCCTGTATCTCACATATGGTATTTTAAGGGTATACCCTCGCGTATTGGATTAATTTTGGACATTAGCCCAAGACTGCTAGAAAAAGTTTTGTATTTTGCAGCATATATAGTTACCGATCCCGGTTTTACACAGCTAGAGGAAAAGCAACTGCTTAGCGAAAAAGAATATGCCGATATGCGTGAACACTACGAAGATGAGTTCAAGGCTTCTATGGGTGCTGAGGCTATTAAAGAGCTGTTGCAAAATATTGACATTGTAAAATTGAGCGATAGCTTACACAAAGAACTTGAAGAGGCAGCAGGACAAAAAAGGGTAAGGCTTTTAAAGCGCCTTGAGGTTGTAGATGCTTTTCGCACTTCGGGCAATCGCCCCGAGTGGATGATACTTGACACAATACCTGTTATACCGCCCGATATTAGGCCAATGGTTCAGCTTGACGGTGGACGTTTTGCCACAAGCGATTTGAACGACCTTTACCGCCGCGTTATTAACAGAAACAACCGCCTAAAACGTTTGCTTGAACTTGGCGCACCCGATATAATTGTGCGCAACGAAAAACGTATGCTTCAAGAGGCAGTTGACGCACTTATAGACAACGGCAGAAGGGGCCGCCCTGTTGCAGGCCCAAATAATAGGCCGCTGAAGAGCTTGTCAGACATGTTAAAAGGTAAGCAAGGGCGTTTCCGCCAAAACTTGCTTGGCAAACGTGTAGACTATTCGGGACGTAGCGTTATTGTTGTAGGCCCCGAGCTTAAAATGTACCAGTGCGGATTGCCAAAAGAAATGGCACTTGAGCTATTTAAGCCGTTTGTTATGAAAGACCTTGTTGAAAAAGGCCTTGCAAACAATATTAAATCTGCCCGTAAAATGGTAGAGCGCACAAGAACCGAAGTTTGGGATTCACTTGAAACTGTTATTCACGGCCACCCTGTTTTATTAAACCGTGCGCCAACGCTTCACCGTTTAGGCATACAAGCTTTCGAGCCAACTTTGGTAGAGGGCCGTGCAATTAAGCTTCACCCGCTTGTTTGTACCGCCTATAATGCCGACTTTGACGGCGACCAAATGGCGGTTCACGTGCCACTTTCACAAGAGGCGCAACAAGAAGCGCGCAATTTAATGCTTGCAAGCGGCAACCTTTTAAAATTATCCGATGGCAAACCCGTTACCGTTCCCACACAAGACATGGTTTTGGGTAGCTATTACCTCACCCTTATGAAAGAGGGCGAGCTTGGCGAAGATAAATTCTTCCGTGATGAAAACGAGGCTATAATGGCTTACCAAAATGGCGTTTGTTCTCTTCACGCAAAAATCAATGTGCGCCGAACAAAAGAAATTGATGGCAAAATTCAAAGCAAAATTATAAAAACAACTGTTGGCAGAATAATTTTTAACGATCCTATTCCGCAAGATTTAGGCTTTGTAGATAGAACAGACCCTGAAAATGAATTTGCTTTTGAAGTTGATTTCCTTGTTACAATTAAAAAACTGGGCAATGTTATCAACCGCTCTATACAAGTTCACGGAACGGCTGTTACAGCACAAATGCTTGATAAAATTAAATCGCAAGGTTATAAATATTCAACGCAAAGTGCCATTACGGTTGCCGTAAGTGATGCGGTTATTCCGCCACAAAAACAAGAGCTTTTGCAAACTGCCGAAGATTCTATTCTAAAAGTTACAAAACAATATAACAAAGGCCTTATTTCAAACGAAGAACGCTATGAGAGCGTAATTAAAATTTGGAATAAAACCACAGAGGAAGTTGCCGCTGCACTAAGCGCAAACCTTACCAAAGATAACCCTATCTTTATGATGGCAGATTCAGGCGCCCGTGGTTCTATGGCGCAAATTAGGCAACTTGCAGGTATGCGTGGCCTTATTGCCAATACATCGGGCCGCACAATTGAAATTCCAATTCGTGCAAATTACCGCGAAGGCTTAAACATTCTTGAATATTTTATCGCCGGTAAAGGCGCGCGTAAAGGCCTTGCAGATACAGCGCTTAGAACTGCCGACTCGGGCTATTTAACACGCCGTTTGGTTGACGTTTCACAAGATGTTATTATACGTGAAGAAGATTGCGGCGCAACACAAGGCATAATAGTTAGCGATATCCGCGAGGGCAATGAAATTATTGAAAAACTTGCAGAACGCCTTGAGGGCCGTTTTGCTGTAAGCGATATTGTGCACCCCGAAACAGGCAAAGTGCTTGTTAGCAAAGATAAAATGATGACAGCAGACGATGCACAACTGGTTGTTGATTCAGGCATAAAAACTGTTGAAATGCGCAGTGTTCTTTGTTGCGATGCAAAGCACGGCGCTTGCAGCAAATGCTATGGTGCAAACCTTGCAAACGGCAATTTGGTTGGCATGGGCGAGGCTGTTGGCATAATTGCGGCGCAATCCATCGGCGAGCCGGGCACACAGCTTACAATGCGTACTTTCCACACAGGTGGTATAGCTTCGGCAGAAGATATTACACAAGGTTTGCCACGTGTTGAAGAGCTTTTCGAGGCACGCCGCCCGAAAAATATAGCTATAATGACAGAAATTTCCGGCAAAGCCAAAATTGACGATTCAAAGAAAAACCGCCATGTTGTGGTTTTGGGCGTTGATGAAAACGGTGCGCCTTGCGAAAAAAGCTATTTAATTCCCTTTGGCCAACGTATTCGCATCGAGGACGGCGCAGAGCTTGAACAGGGTGATATATTAACCGAGGGCTTTGCTTATCCGCAAGATATTTTGGCAATTAAAGGCCCTATCGCTGTACAAAATTATCTAATAAGCGAAGTTCAAAAAGTTTACCGCTTACAAGGCGTTGATATTTGCGATAAGCATATTGAAGTTATTGTTTTACAAATGATGCGTAAACTTAAAATTGAAAAAGCAGGCAGCACAGATATTATTCCCGGTGCTGTTATGGATAAATTTGAGTTTAAAGCTATTTGTGCTAAAGCAAAAGAAGAGCAAGGCGCAAGCTATGAACAACCTGAGGCAAGCGTAATTTTAATGGGTATAACCAAGGCCTCACTCGCTACCGATTCTTTCCTTTCTGCGGCATCTTTCCAAGAGACAACACGTGTTTTAACAGATGCGGCAATAAAAGGCAAAACAGACCCATTAATGGGCCTAAAAGAAAATGTAATTATTGGCAAACTTATCCCGGCCGGCACAGGTATTCCCAAAGCACAACCGGATATTTATGAAGGCGAAGAAAGCGAAATGCTCTTTCTAAATGATGAACCTGAGGAAATATTTGTATAAGGAGCTTAAAAAATGATATTAACTATCATAGTTAGCCTTTTAACAGGTATATCTGTTGGCGGTATAATTACAGCACTTTTGCACAGTAAAATTGCAATACAGTACAATATGCTGTTTGCTATAATTGGCGCATTAATGGGCGGGTTTACCGTTTACAGCTTATCTCCTTTAATTTATGCATGGGTTTTAGAATTATTTATTGCACTGTTTGGTGCAGTTGCCTTTAGTTTAGTTGCAAATTTTTTGCCTAAAGAATAAATTTATATTAAAAACCACATGGATGCTATTTTTAGCATCCATGTGGTTTTTTGTTTTTATTTGCCCTTTTTTCTACAAAATATTTATGTGAAACAAAGTAAAATATAAATAACCTTTACTTCGTTTCGGTTATTCATATTTTTTATCTAATCAGCGCAATAAAAGCCAAATTAAATAAATATGCATCTATATGAAAAAAGCTTGTTATAAAAAACTAGTATACATCATATTATTTCTTGTGGGAATTTTAAATTGCCACTTAAAAACTCTAAAAATTCGCCTTAACAGGCTTAATTTAAAATATTAAAACTAACCATTATAGTATATTATCAGGGGGAATTATGCAAATTTTTAGCGGTATATGTGCATCAAAAGGTTATGCTGTAGGGCCTGTTCATAAAATATCTCACATACTAAACACTACAAAACGAGAAACGCTTGGCATAAGCAATGAATTAAAATTATTTGAGCATGCGTGTGATGAAGCGTTAAATCAACTTACTTATTTTAAAAAGTTAAACAGCCATTATGAAGAGCTATGCGATATTTTTGACATACAACGCTATATTTTAACCGATTGCGAACTTTTAAAAGAAGTTTACCTCCAAATTAAGCGTGGAGCATATGCCGAACTTGCAGTTTTTAATACCGCCCAAATTTTTGCGGAAAAATTGCGCAATATAAACGATAAATATTTTTCCGAGCGCAGCAGCGATGTTCTTGATATTTGCACACGCGTTATTCATATATTAAATGGTAATAAAACATATTTAAACCAACCTAAAATACCTTTCATACTCGCCTGTGAAGAAGTTTATCCAACCGATATTGTTTGCGCCAAAAAAGATTTTATTTTAGGCATTGCATCAGCCTATGGCAGTGAAAATGCACATTCTGCCGTTATTGCGCGTAATTTAAAAATACCGTTTATTGTTATGCTGGGCAATGAATTTTTTAATAATTGCTCATCTAAAACCGCTATTATTGATGCAAATTTTGGCAAAATATGCCTTTCAAACCACCCTGTTTTTCTTAATAACGCCAATGTATTAAAAGAAATAATATAACGCGTATCTGTTAAATGCCGTATCATTTTTAAAAAGAGCAAAAACGTTTTTTGTAAAACTAACCTTATGAAAATTTCATATCGTCATATGTAATTTATTTATAAAGGCAAGTTTGAATTATCAAATTACATTTATATTTGTATTTTAAATAAACACATAATTTATTTTAGGCTATAAAACACATATAATATTGTGCTTTTTAGCCTATAAACTTATATTGTGTTATTTCTATTTAAATTGTGCATATTTAATTGTAATTTATAAAGATTTGCTAATTACTACCAAAAATATACTTTAAATACTTGAAATATTATCAAAAAAAGGTTAATATATATATAAGCACATTTTTTTGTGCATTTAGCATTAATTTAAGCTATGTTTTTCTCATCTTTTGAATAATGCACACAAAAAAAATGCCAATATTAAAATAAAACGCCCAAAAACCGAATTTGTAATTATTATTAGATGAAAATTCGGGTTTGAAACTGTTATTATTTTAAATTTAGCGCATTTACGATAAATAATGCTATTTATTAAAATATCATTATTCGTTCTAAAAAAATTGGAGGTTTGGCGTGCAAATAAATAAAAAAAATAAAAAAAATGAAATAAGCTTAGAGCAAAACAAAAACGATATGGCAGTTTACTTATATAAAAAAGGTGAAAATTTTATGTGCCATGATTATTTCGGCGCACATTTTCACAAAGTAAACGGCCAGCAAGGCGTAATTTTTCGTGTTTGGGCGCCAAATGCATTAAGCGTTAGTGTTGTTGGTAGTTTTAATAATTGGGATAGTTTTGAAAACCCGATGAAAACTTATGAGGAAAACGGCGTTTTTGAATGTTTTGTGCCCGAAGTTAAACAATTTGATGCTTATAAATATTGCGTGCAAACTAAAAAAGGCGAATTTGTTTTCAAAGCCGACCCTTATGCGTTTCACGCTGAAACAAGGCCGGGTAACGCAAGCAAAGTGTACGATTTAAGCGGCTATAAATGGGGCGATAAAAGTTGGTTTGATAAAACCAAAGTGCAAAACACACTTGAAATGCCTATGAATATATATGAGCTTCAAATGGGTAGTTGGCGCATGCACGACGACGGCCAGCCTTATAGCTATCGTGATTTAGCCGAGGAATTGGTTCCATATTTATGCGAAATGAATTACACCCACGTTGAAATTATGCCAATAACCGAATACCCTTTTGATGGAAGCTGGGGTTATCAAGTTAGCGGCTATTTTGCACCAACCAGTAGGTTTGGCACCCCTCATGATTTTAAATATTTTATTGATAAATGCCACGAGGCGGGCCTTTATGTAATTATGGATTGGGTGCCTTCGCATTTTCCCAAAGATGAATTTGGCCTTTATATGTTCGATGGAACTGCCTGCTACGAAGATAAAATAGCCCCTCGTGCCGAACACAAAGAATGGGGCACTATGGTGTTTGACTTCGGAAGTAATGAAGTGCAATGTTTTTTAATTTCTTCCGCACTTTTTTGGCTTGATGAATACCATATAGATGGCCTGCGTGTTGATGCCGTTGCAAGTATGTTATATTTAGACTACAACAGAAAAGATGGCGAATGGCTGCCGAATATTTACGGCGATAATAAAAATTTAGAGGCTATAAGTTTTTTACAAAAACTTAATTCCGAGGTTTTTTCACGTCATCCACAAGCTTACATGATAGCCGAAGAAAGCACCGCCTTTCCGCTTGTTACTTACCCTGTTGAAGACGGCGGCCTAGGCTTTAATTTTAAATGGAACATGGGCTGGATGAACGACATGTTAAGTTACATAAGCACCGACCCACTATTTAGAAGCGGAAATCACCACAAGGTTACATTTAGTTTCTTTTATGCATTTAGCGAAAATTTCCTTTTGCCGATAAGCCACGATGAAGTTGTGCATGGTAAAGGCAGCTTAATTAGTAAAATGCCGGGCGAATATGAAGAAAAATTTGCTAATTTGCGCACTTTTTACGGATATATGATGTCGCATCCGGGTAAAAAATTAATGTTTATGGGCCAAGAATTTGCACAATTTTCCGAATGGAACGAGTATAATCAACTGGATTGGATGCTTTTAGAGTTTGAAAAACACAAACAGCTTCACAACTATGTAAAAGCGCTAAATAAATTTTACAAAAACACCCCTGCACTATGGCAGGACGATTTCACTTGGGACGGCTTTCACTGGATTGTACCCGATGATAACAAACAAAGTGTATTAATTTTTATTAGGCGCGACAAAAACGGCAAAGAAATTATATCAATTTGTAATTTTACGCCCATAGAACATGAAAAATACAGTTTTGGTGTTCCAAGGGCAGGCACATATAAAGAAATATTTAATTCCGACGATAAAGATTTTGGCGGAAGTGGCATAAAAAACAAAGCTATGCGCACAAAAAAAGGAAAACTGCATAATTTTGAAAATGTAATTACAGTTAATATTCCCCCATTAAGCGTGCTATATTTAAGCACTCCCGAAAACACACAGGAAAGCGGTGAAAATAAAACCACAGCAAAACCCGCAACCACGAAAAAAACACAAAGCGATAAAACCACAGCAAAACCCGCAACCACGAAAAAAACACAAAGCGATAAAACCACAGCAAAACTTGCAACCACGAAAAAAACACAAAGCAATAAAAGCACAGTAAAACCTGTAAAAAAGCAAAGCGTAAAAACACCCGCAACAAATAAAACAACTAAAAGCAAACAGCAATAAAATGAAAAGCACATACATTTAGCAAAGAAGATATTGCATAAAAACATATAGGCTTTATATTTGTGTAAACTATAATAAACCAGCTTTTGCACAGCACACTGTTAAATATTCAAATATAATAATTTTAGCGCACCCCAAAATTATTATATAACTTTAAACCTACACCCGAAAAGTTTACGATAATTAAAATACTACATTAAACAGCTAAATAAAAAAAAATAGGAGTGAAAACATGAAAGAGTGCATCGCAATGCTATTGGCCGGAGGGCAAGGTTCACGTCTTTATGCGCTGACAAAAAAACTTGCTAAACCCGCAGTTCCATTTGGGGGGAAATATCGTATTATTGATTTTCCACTTTCTAACTGTGTTAATTCCGGCATAGATACCGTTGGAATTTTAACACAGTATCAACCACTTTTGCTTAATGAATACATAGGCAATGGCCAACCTTGGGATTTAGACCGCCTTTACGGTGGTGTTCATGTTTTGCCGCCTTACCAAAAAGCAACAGGTAGCGATTGGTACAAAGGTACGGCAAATGCAATTTACCAAAACATAGATTTCATAGAGCGCTATAACCCTGAATATGTGTTAATTTTATCGGGCGACCATATTTATAAAATGGATTACAGCGACATGCTTTCGCATCATAAGCAAACCGGTGCCGATTGCACTATAGCAGTGCTTGATGTACCAATAGCGGAGGCTTCACGCTTTGGAATTATGACAGCGGATGAAAATGGTAATATCACAAAATTTGAAGAAAAACCAAAAGAGCCCAAAAGCACGCTTGCATCTATGGGCATTTACATTTTCACATGGGAAAAGCTTCGTAAATATCTAACGCAAGACGATAAAGACAAAACTTCTGATAATGATTTTGGCAAAAACATCATTCCATCAATGTTAAACGAAAAACAAAAACTTGTTGCATGGGCGTTTGATGGTTATTGGAAAGATGTTGGAACTATTGAGAGCCTTTGGGAAGCGAATATGGATTTGCTAAACCCCAATGTGCCACTTGATGTTTGGAACCCCGATTGGAAAATTTATTCAAGAACAGCCGGCAGGCCGCCGCATTTTGTTGGAACCGATGCAAAAATAGATAATTGTATGTTGACAGAGGGCTGCGTTATCGAGGGCGAGGTTTACAATAGCATTATTTTTGCAGGCGCTAAAATACACAAAGGTGCGGTTGTTGAAAGCAGCATAATAATGCCGGGCGTAAGCGTGGGCGAAAATGCAAAGATTGAATATTCGATAATTGCCGAAGATGTAAACATTAAAAGCGGCGCTATAATTGGCGCAAAACCCGAAGACATAGGGCCCGATAATTTAGCAAATTGGGGCGTTGCCGTTGTTGGTGCAGATGTTAAAATAGGCAAAGATGCCACAGTGCCGCCAAAGGCAATGATAGAAAAAAACGTTAAGGACGGTGAAAAGCTATGGTAAACGCAAATGCAGATGCAATTGGAATTATTTTTCCAAATACATACGATACACTTGTGCCGGAACTTGTTCGCAAACGCCCAATGGCAAGCGTGCCATTTGCCGGCAGATACAGAATGATAGATTTTTGCCTTTCGGGCATGGTTAATGCGGGCGTTGAAAGCGTGCGTGTTTTAGTTCAAAACAACTACCTTTCACTAATGGACCATTTAGGAAACGGCCGTGAATGGGATTTAGCAAGAAAACGCGGCGGTTTATTTGTTGCGCCGCCAAATGTTTCGCAAAATAGCGGCGTGTGGCGCGGGCGTATAGATGCACTTGCCGATAGTTTTCCTTTTATTGAAGAAAAAAAAGAAAGCCATGTTATTATTAGCGATTGCAATATCGCAAGTGCGCTAGATTACACAAGCCTTATAGATACACATTCAAAAAACGATGCAGACATTACGATTGTATATGAGAAATCTGCAATACCAAACGAGCTTAAAGAAGATAACCAAACTTTTGATATTGATGCAGACGGCAAAATAACAAAAATTTATTTTAATGATTACCGCAAAGGCCAGCGCAATATCTCTATGAATGTTATAATTTTCAAGCGTGATGTGCTTGTTAAAATGATAAAAAATGCCATGATGTGTAATTTTACAGATTTTGAACGTGAAATTATTGCGCCCGCGATAAAAACCCACAAAGTTATGGCATACGAATACAAAGGTTACCATGCGCGCATTTATAATTTAAAAAGCTATTTTGAAGAAAATATGCGCCTTTTAAACATAGATAATTTGAACGAGTTATTTTGCGAAACACGCCCTGTATACACAAAAGTACGCGATGAAGCTCCCGTTCGCTATGCAATTGACAGCAAGTTAAAAAACTGTACGGTTGCCGATGGTTGTTATATTGAAGGCGAGGCTGAAAATTGCATTTTATTTCGCGGTGTGAAAATTGGCAAAGGTGCAAGTGTAAGAAACTGCATTTTAATGCAAGGCACCGTTATTGAAGAAAATGTTAATTTAAGCAACACTGTTACAGATAAAAATGTTATTATAACAGCCGGCAAAGTTTTACATGGCGATGATAACTATCCTGTATTTATTGAAAAAAATACTATAGTGTGATATTTCAATCATTGTTATTAAAATTATCGGGCAAAAATTCGAGTTATAACAATACACCTTAAAGGAGAACTCTATATGAATGTACTTTATTGCACAAGCGAGGCTGTGCCTTTTGCCTTTTCAGGCGGCCTTGGCGATGTTGCCGGTAGCCTGCCTAAAGCAATACGTAATAGGCGCGTGGCCTTACGTGTGGTAATGCCTTTTTATGGCGATATAAAGCAAGAATATAAAGATAAAATGAAATATGTAACCAATTTTACAGTGCCTGTGGGTTGGCGCACACAATATTGCGGTGTATTTTCACTTTCGCACAACGGCGTAGTTTACTATTTTTTAGATAACGAATATTATTTTAAACGCAACGGGTTATACGGCTTTTATGATGATGCCGAACGTTTTGCATTTTTCTCGCGCGCTGTGCTTGAGATGCTATTCCATTTAGATTTTGTACCCGACATCATTCACACAAACGATTGGCAAACGGCGCTTGTTCCCGTTTATTTGAATTTATTTTACCGCCATCTACGTGAATTTTCGCAGATAAAATCTATTTTTACAATTCACAATATTCAGTATCAAGGCAAATACGGTTACGAGCTACTTGAAGAAATTTTATCTATTAGTAAAAGCGATGCGCATATTTTAGAATACGACAAATGCATTAATTTTATGAAAGGCGCTATAGAGTGTAGCGATAAAGTAACTACCGTTTCACAAAGCTACGCCAAAGAGATATTAGACCCTTGGTTTAGCCATGAATTAGATGCATTGCTATGGGAAAAACAATATAAATTATGCGGAATTTTAAACGGAATAGACACAAAGAATTACGACCCTGCCACCGATAAAAATATAGCGAAAAACTATACAGAGCAAACTGTAATTGCCGCAAAAGCCGCAAATAAAAAAGAACTTTTAAAGCAATTTGGCCTAAAAAACGAGAAAAAACCATTAATTGGCATGGTAACGCGCCTTGTTGCCCATAAAGGGTTAGACCTTGTTCGCCAAGCCATGCAAGACATTGTAGATAGTGGCATGCAGCTTATACTGCTTGGCAGCGGCGATGAACCATACGAGCAATTTTTCACAGATTTTGCCGCGCAAAACCCCGATAACGTAGGCGTGCAAATTGCGTTTGTGCCAGCGGTTGCAAGGCAAATATATTCAGGGGCAGACATGTTTTTAATGCCCAGCAAATCCGAGCCATGTGGGCTTTCGCAAATGGTTGCCCTTCGCTATGGCACAGTGCCTATTGTGCGGCAAACCGGCGGCCTTAAAGACAGCATACAAGACAGCGGCGACGGACAAGGCAACGGCTTTACTTTCTACTCTTATACGCCGCAAGATATGTTAAATGCTATTTTACGTGCAAAACAAGGCTATGAAAATAAAAAAGGTTGGGAAAAACTTGTTAAACGCGCAATGAGTTGCGATTATAGTTGGAGCGCCAGCGCTAAAAGCTATGTTTCACTTTATAAAGAAGTTACAGAGTTATGGTAAAAAACGCTTGCTTTTTTAGTAAAGCCATGTTATAATATTATGGCAATCGGGCATTATGCATTAGCATTTTGGCAATTTAGGTTGTGACGGCAGCATGTCAAATACTAATATGCTCCATAAAGTCAAAACCGGAAAGAGGTGAACAAAATGAAAGAAGGTATCCACCCTAAGTATGAAACAGCACATGTTGTTTGTGCTTGCGGAAACCAATTCGACACACGCTCTACAAGAAAAGAAATACATGTTGAGGTATGCTCAAAATGCCATCCTTTTTATACAGGCAAACAGAAATTGGTTGATACAGGCGGCCGTGTAGACCGTTTCAATAAGCGTTTCAGCTTAAAAGATAAATAAACAAAATAAAAACCACCGGTTTAAATTTAAACCGGTGGTTTTTATTTGTTATAAAATCTAATTTTCTTTATTTAAATAAAAACTCTCTTCTTTTTCTAGTTCTTGATTTTTGCGTTCTTCTTGCAATTGCGTAATATTAAACACTTTTTCAAAAACAGGCCATAACCACATATCAACAATTAAAGTTATTATCGGAATTATTCCAAGCAGTAGATAAAAAGGCCAGAAAATATAAAATAATGCCATAGCTGCACTTAAAACAAGAAAAATTATTGTAGCAGGCAAACTACGTTTTAAATAACCAAAAGAAAGCAACAAGGAATTTTTTATCATTTTATAAAGTGGTAAATCAATAAAAATAATTTGCACTAATGTCATAAAGCTAACCATTGTAATTAATATTAGGCTAAATAGTACAACTGCCAACATAAAAAGCGAGCTTTCATTGCTTGTGGTTAAAATTAGATAGCCCGTATATATTTGAATAGCATATAAAGCCGAAATTAGCATACCAAATGGCACGCTTTGTTTGTAGTTGTTTTTCCATGCTTTTTTATATTCGTGCATCATATAGCAAGGGATATCCCTAACTGTTGTTATAACAACAGCGTGCAAACTTACCATTGCAGGGCCAACAAGCATACTTGCAAGTAAAAATAAAATTATCCCCACTGCAACTAAAATTATATATGGAAAACTTAAAACCGTGAAAATTAATGCAATTAGCGCAGGCACTAAACATAAACTTGATAAAAGCCCCGCTTTCCATAACATTCCGAAATCCCTGAAGAGTATTTCAAAAAAACGTGCTATGCCTTTTTTTTGCGGCGCATTTTTAGGAACTCCCGGCCCTTCTTTGGTGTACATATTGCTAAAAAAACCCATGTTGTAATCTCCGTTTCATTTTGGCGGCAAAAGCTTATTGTTTCGTCGCCGTTAGGCGGTATAGCAATTTGTCAAATTGGGCAAGTTTTACTATTCCGCTTTTATACTTGTATTTATTATATTATACAGTATAAAAACAGTTGTTACAATAGTGTAAACATTTACAAAAAATATATATTTACCTTGAAATTATTGCGCGCCCTCAATAATAATTGTGTCTGTGTTGCCATCTTTCGCATTTTCGTTTATTGCGCTAAGCATATCTTTTGCATTTTGCGTGCCAAGTGAAGCACCGGCAATTGCATCAACATTATCGGGGTTACCCTCGGAGTTTTTAACATTTTGTGTAAGCTGCGGTATCCATTCGCTAGGTAGAGGATCCATAGGATATTGTTCGGCTGTTAATGTGCTTTTTTGTGTGCCCTCTTCATTTACAGATTCAAACATTGCATCTGTAAGCACGCCACCTGAATAAGTTACCGATAATGTATCAGACCAACCGTGTTCATCTTGCGTTGTTTGTGCTGAATATGTGCCGTCTTGCAAAGTATCGCCACTGCATGAACTCATAAGCAAAAGTGCAAAACAAATAAATAATACTAAAGTTAATTTTTTCATAATTAAAATATCCTTTCATTAATGCAAAATAAATATAATACGTATTAAAGTTTAACCTTAAAAAATAATCGCAAATATGTTATTATTGCAATTATTAATCATAGTTTTATATTATATTATTTATTGTAATTTGTCAATAATTTGTTGTATTATGATTATATGCTTTTTTATTGTAATTATACCTATTGACAATACCTACAGTATGTGATAATATATATAAGCAATCGCCTGATATAAAAGGCGATTATAATATTGTTTTGCGCTTGTAGCTCAGTTGGATAGAGTGTCTGGCTACGAACCAGAAGGTCAGGGGTTCGAATCCCTTCAAGCGCACCACGTCGTCGCGGACTACATTTAGTTCACGACGATTTTTTTGTAAAATTTATAAAAATCATCGCTCTCATCATTTCGTCGCTCCTCCTCTTCCGAAAAAAGGCACGCTCGGGTTTTCTGTTTATGTTGCGACGCACCGCAGTGCTAGTGCCCTGAGCTAACCGCCGTAAGGCGGCACTTAAGCGGACGACGAAATGCCCTCACTACGA
>CAYJGM010000069.1:0-13819 GCA_964369495.1 uncultured Bacteroides sp.
CTGTAAGCATAGCCTGCGGCAACAACGCTTGAGGTATCATTTACGGCGGTGCCTGCCCAAAGGCCGTATGCCATATCACTTAAATTTAGCATTTCACCCATGAAAGGAAAGGCGACAATCATAAGCATATCAAAAATAAAAGTTGCCGACATAGCATAGGCAATGTCTTTATCCTCGGCGTCAATAACAGGCGCAATTGCCGCAATTGCAGAGCCGCCGCAAATGCCCGTACCCGCTGAAATTAAATTAGATATTTTCCAATTAAGCCCCAAAGCTTTGCCAATAAAATAGCCGCCGCCAAAGCAAGTTAGCAGTGTAAATAACATTACCGCCAAAGAAAGCGAGCCAACGGTTAAAATTGTTTGTATGCTTAAAGATGCGCCCAAAAGAATAATTGCAAATTTTAATATTTTTTTTGATGTAAATTTTAAACCATCTTTTAAAATAGAAATATTAAAAAAGCTGTTAATAATCATGCCAATAAATAATGCAATTACCGATGCCCCGATTAAATGAATAGGAAGCAAACCTTCTATAAATTGCGCCAAAAATGCAATGCTCAGTGCAACAACTACGCCCGGAACAATTGCAAGTTTTGTTTTAACTAAATTCATTTTATAACCCCTTTATGTTTTATGTATTGATTATACATCATTAATGTGATAAAATAAAATAATCATTTTTTATTTAATGATAAAAAATATTTATTATTGGAGTGCGACATGATTGATAATAGAATTTTTACTTTTTTAGAGCTGTGTAATGTGATGAACTACCATAAAACAGCCCAAAATCTTAACATGACACAGCCTGCGGTAACCCAACATATAAAATATTTAGAAAATAATTACAATTGCAAATTGTTTAATTATGAAAAAAAGAAGCTGGTAAAAACCGATAAATGTGCAATGCTTGAAAAATACGCAAGAACTATTTTGTCTTTAAATAACAGCGCAAAAGATGAGCTTTCAAGTAGTAATAAGGAAAAAACAAAAATAAATATAGGCGCAACAAAAACGATAGGTGAATATATGCTTAAAGGTGCCGTAAATAGCCTTTATAAAAGTAAAAAGCATAAAATTAATATTACAATTGATAACACGGAAAATCTACTTATAAAACTAAATCATTCTGAACTTGATATTTTAATGCTTGAGGGTTATGTTAATAAGGAAAAATACAAGCACCTTAAAATTTCATGTGAAGAATTGGTTGGAATTTGTGCACCGGAGCACCCTTTTGCCGGTAAAGAAATACCATTAGAGGAAATAATTTCTCAAAATATTATTTTAAGGGAAAAAGGTTCGGGAACAAGGGCAGTTTTTGAAAATTATCTAACACAAAACGGTTATACAGTGGATGTTTTTAAAAATCAAAATATTATAAGTAGCAATAAACTAATAGAACATGCAGTACAAAATAACTTTGCAATTTCTTTTGTATACAGTATTATTCCAAAAAACAATAGAAATATTGCTGTTTTTCGTGTGTTAAACAGTAAAATTACACATGAATTCAACTATGTTTATTTTAACGAAGAAAAGGCACAAAAAACAATTAAAATATTAAACGGGAACAGCGAAAATACATAAATATATTAATAGCAACGCCTAAATATTAGCTTTAAAAACTAATATTTAGGCGCTGCTTAACTTATTGATAATTATTGTTTTATTTGAATTATGTAAAGTTATGTTGCAATTAACAAAGCTATTATGTATTTTTAAATAAAGTGGATAATTAATTTTTTAAGCATTTGAATATATAACATTTTATATTTATTTTTCTTCGGTTTCTTGTGTTTCAATTGTGTTTTCTTGGGGCGGTAATATATTCATATCATATGTTGGCGCATTTACAGGTGAATTGTTATTTGCATTGCTGTATGTTGGAACCGCATGTGGGTAGCGTGGCCTTTGCGCCGCTTTTTTCTTTGCGTTTTTAGATGCTTTGCGAATAATTAAAACAATAATTAAAACCACTACAGCTAAAACCAATAGGCCTGGCAAGACATATACAAAGCCAACGGCAAAATCTTGCGCAGCATAACCGAAATCTTCCCAACTCTCTGTAAAGGCGCTTTGAATACGGCTTGTAAATGTTTCAGGAGTGGGCGGTGTATACTCGTAAACTTCTTCAATATCAACTGTTACTGTGCTGTAACTAACTAAATCTTCAAGGGTGCGCAATTGTGAAGTAAAGCTTTCAATTTGATATTGCACTTCCATCAAACTGTTTTGCACAGTTATAAGTGTTTCAACATCTGCGGCTTGTTCTAACATAACAAAAAGGCTTTCTTCTTGCGTTCTAAGGCTTGTTAAACGCGCTTCAATATCAACATATTGCAATGTTACATCTTCCGAGTTCTCCTCTAAAGAAAGCACATAACCAGCGCCGTCAACCTCGCTAATAAACTGCGAATAGTTATCAACGGGTATTCTGCACTCGTATGAACCGTAGGGAACACTGTCTTCATAAGGTTGGTCGTAAATATATTTGCTTGAAATATAACCGCCGGCATTTTCAACAGCTGCTATTACAGCGTTTGCGGTTTCGTAATAATCTTTTGCTTGCAATTGCATCCATGATGTGTAAATTATTTTCCTGTTTGTATCGGTTGGTGTGATGCTTGTGTTACCTGCCGCGCTGTCATCGCTTGCAAAGCCGTCGGTGGCATTATCCATAAGCATTTCAGAACTTTCGGCATCATATGTAATTGCTTCTTCGGGCATAGCGGCTGTTTCGGTTGCATAATCGTATGATGAATTTGAGCCGCATGCCGCAAACATAAATATAAAAATTAATAATGCCAAGAATAAACTTGCCTTTTTCATAAACTTTCCTCCAGTGTTATTGTACATTTAATGTACATAAAAATAATAAAAGTGAATTTTGCTATTTGCTTAATATACGAAATAAGGCATTAGTTTATTGCAAAAATAATATTACAAAGTTATAACAAATTATTGAATTATTCAACATTTTGAATTACACCGCCGCCCATAACTAAATCGTCCGTGTAAAAAACAACGCTTTGGCCGGGTGCGGGCGCTTTTTGTGGCTTTGTAAATTTAATTTCAAGGCTGTTTTCGCAAATTTTAACAATCTCACATTCGGCAGGTGTTGCGCGGCTTCTAATTTTTGCATCAAATTCCATGCCGGTTTTATAGGGGAGCATATCGGTTTTAACAATATCTGTAAGTGTTATTTTGCTGAAATATTCATTGCCGGAAAGTGCAAGCTGTATATTGCCGTTAGCTAAAATGCTTTTAACAAAAATGGGTTTTCCATAAGCAACGCCAAGGCCTTTGCGCTGGCCTACGGTGTAGTAAATAACGCCTTTGTGCTCGCCTAAATCTTCGCCGTTTGGGCCAATAAACTTGCCTTTGGGAAATTGCATGCCACGCTCTTTTATAAAGGCTGCATAATCATTGCTTGGAATAAAGCAAATTTCCTGGCTATCGGGAACATCTGCGCTTAATAAATTTGCATCTTTTGCCATTTGGCGAATATCGTCTTTTTCAAATTCGCCAATAGGTAGGCAAAGGCGCTTTAAAATATCTTGCGGTAAACGGTAAAGCATATAGCTTTGGTCTTTCTTTTCGCTATATGCTTTTTTTATGTAGAAAATGCCGTTTTCCTCACAAATTCTTGCATAGTGGCCGCTTGTAATTAAATTAATATCGTATCTATCGGCGGCGTTAATAAGCGCATTAAATTTAATTAAAGGGTTGCACATAACACAAGGGCTTGGCGTTACGCCTTTACAATAGCTTTCGCAAAAAGGCGTAATTATTTTTTCATCAAAAACATGCGTGCAATCTTCAATGCTAAGAGGCACTTGCATTTGGTTTGCAATTTTAACCGCTGCGGAAACAGCGGCTTTGTGCGCGGGTGAAAAATTTATAACAGCGGCTCTAACATCAAAACCTTGCTGTTTTAAAATCTCTATGCAAACAGAGGAATCTACGCCGCCGCTTAACCCTATTAAAATTTTATCTTGTGTTTCATAAGTGCCAAAACCGCTGCCGGCACTAATTAAATCACTCATAAAAACCTCCCAAAATAATAAAGCGATGCAGAACACCGCCTTAAAAAATTAACGTTTTTGCCTTGAAAAATTAAAACCTATCAAACTAAAAACAACGCCTGTTATTGCAATGCATATTGCGCAGAGGCCAACAATAAAGCCAACAAGGCTAAAAGCAAAAGCTTTTTTCATAAAAATCTCCAAGTATTATAAAGTTTATTTGCAGAATTCATCTATGTATTGGTCTAAACATTTTTGAATTATTTTTTTTGCTTCCTCGGCACCTTTAATATCATCTACAACTGTTTCTTTGCCCTCTAGCGCTTTATAAATTGTAAAGAAATGCATCATTTCGTTAAAAACATGGTCCGGCAAATCTTTAATATCGGTGTATTGGTTATAGGAAGGGTCTTCAAAAGGTATGGCTATAATTTTTTCATCAAGTGCGCCTTGGTCTGTCATTTTAATAACGCCTATGGGAAAACAGCGCACAAGGCTCATTGTGTCTATAATTTCACTGCATAAAACAAGCACATCTAAAGGGTCTTTATCATCGGCATAGGTGCGCGGAATTAAGCCGTAATTTGCAGGATAGTGCGTAGAGGTGTGCAAAATTCTATCCATTATTAAATGGCCTGTTTCTTTATCAAGCTCATATTTTTTCTTACTGCCTTTTTCAATTTCTATAACGGCAATAAAATTATCGGGGTTAATGCGTGAGGGGTTTATGTTATGCCATATATTGTTCATGAAAACCTCCTAAATTTTATAGGGTTACACATATGTGTACCAACATCTTAAGCTTGTAAAAATAACAAAACTTAAAGTTATTATAAGATGTTATAAAATTTATTATAACATTTTTTTTGCAAAATTGCCACAAGAAAAAACATATATGTAATTAAAACCTATGTCTTTTAAATATTTTTCCATTTCGATAAAATGATAATTAATTCCTTTAACATCATGCGCATCGGCGCTAAGCGTTATAGGCGCGTTTTGTTTGCAAAGTGCATGTAAAATAAAATCGCTTGGGTAAGGCGTTTTTCTGTATCCACGGTAAATTCCGCCGGTGTTTATTTCAAAAACAGCATTTGTTTTAATACATTCATTAAGGCATGTAAGCGCAAGTTTTTTATACTCTTCACTGTTTTCGTTAAAGTAAATATTGCCTTTATTATTTTTTATAATTAAATCGAAATGCGCTATAATATCGGGTTTGTGTTTTTTTGCATTACGTGCGCTTAGCTTGTAAAAATGTTTTACTAAAAGCATGGCGTTGCCGTTAAACATATTGTTTATGCAATCTTCAAACATTTGTGCATCGCCATCAACCCAGTAAAACTTATTTGTTTTTTCACAGTAAACATCGTGCACAGCACCTATTAAATAATCTAAATTTTGCCTAAAAGCAACAGGGGATAAATAATCTTGCTCTATGCCAAGATAAATATTCATTTTGCCTTTAAAGGCTAATTTCAATTCATTAATTGTTTTTTCATATTCGGCAAAGTTATTGTTTGAAACACAGTAACTATCCATGTAAAAAGGTGCACCGTGGCAAGAAAAGCCAAAATCGGTAAAGCCTGCATTGTATGCGGCAGTTGCCATTTCAAAAGCAGTGTTTTTACCATCGCACATAGTGCAATGATTGTGCATGCTGCTATTTGTGTGTGCTAATTGTTGTAAAGCGCTCATTGCATGCTCTCCTGCTTAACTTTCTTATCAATTATATGGCGCGAGGCAAGCTCTGTTTGTAAATCTTGTAAGCTTATGCCCATGTGCACCATTAAAACCAAAATATGGTAGCATAAATCAGATATTTCAAAAACAGTTTCTTTTTTATCGTTTTTCATAGCGGCAATAACAACCTCGGTGTTTTCTTCGCCAACTTTTTTTAATATTTTATCCATGCCTTTTTCGAATAAATAGCTTGTGTAACTGCCTTGTGGGCGTGTTTTATTTCTTTCGCTAAGCAAAGTATAAAGAGCATTTAGCGAAAATTCTTGCAAATTTTCATCTTGCATAAGTGTGGTGAAAAAACAAGTTTCGTTGCCTGTGTGGCAAGCGGGGCCAGTTTTTATAACCTTAATAAGCAAGGTGTCGTTATCGCAATCGGGCATAATTGATACAATATTTTGCACATTGCCGCTGGTTAGCCCTTTTCGCCAGAGTTCTTTTCTACTTCTGCTGTAAAAGCATGTGCGCTTTTCATCTATGGAAATTTGTAGGCTCTCTTTATTCATATATGCCATCATTAAAACATCTTTTGTGTAAAAATCTTGAATTATTGCCGGAATAAGGCCATCGCTATTATATTTTAAATCATCAATTTTCATTGTTAAACCTCTATTAAATTATTCGCATAGGGATATTATTTTCGTTTAAATACTGCTTTAAATCGCCAATGTCAACTTCGCCGAAATGAAAAATACTTGCGGCAAGGCCGGCATCAACCCCGTTTAATTCAAACAGGCTTTTAAAATGTTCTTTACAGCCCGCGCCGCCGCTTGCGATTATGGGTATTTTAACAATTTTGCTAACATCATTTAACATTTGTAAATCAAAGCCGTTTTTAACGCCGTCTGTATCAATGCTGTTTAAAACAATTTCGCCTGCGCCAAACGCCTCGCCTTTTTTTGCCCATTCAAGTGCATCAATGCCTGTGTCTTCACGGCCGCCTTTTGTGAAAATATGGTATTTGCCGTTTACCCGTGCAACGTCCATTGAAAGCACAACGCATTGGTTTCCGTATTTTTTTGCGGCATCTTTAATTAAATTCGGGTTTTTAACAGCGCCAGAATTTACGCTAACTTTATCGGCACCGGCGTTTAAAACTCTGTCGAAATCATCAACGCTGTTTATGGCACCGCCAACGGTAAGCGGAATAAAAATTTCTGCCGCTATTTTTAAAAGCACATCTGTAAAAAGTTTTCTGCCCTCAAAGCTTGCTGTTATATCGTAAAAAACAAGCTCATCTGCGCCTTGTTTATTATAGCGCTTTGCAAGCACAACAGGGTCTTCAATATCTTTTACACCTTTAAAATTAACGCCTTTAACAACTTTGCCGTTTCTTATATCAAGGCAGGGGATTATACGTTTTGATATCATTTTTTCACCTTTTATGTATTTGAATTTTCATTTGCACAAACTAAAACATCTTTTAAATTTAAAGCGCCTATATAAAGCGCTTTTCCTAAAATTGCGCTGTGAACGCCTGTTTTACAAAGCGTTTTTATATCTTGCAAAGTGGAAACGCCGCCGCTTGCGGTTATATCAAGGCCTTGTATTTTAACTAAAACCTTGTAGATATCTTCGTTAATGCCCTGCATAGCGCCATCTTTTGAAATATCTGTGTAAATTACATTTTTAACGCCTATATCGCGCAAATGTTTGCAAAATTCAATGCTGTTTGTATCGCTTACATCAAGCCAACCCTCTGTTGCAACAAAGCCGTTTTTTGCATCTACACCCACCGCAATTTTTTCTTTGTATTTATCTACCATCTCTTTTAAAAATTCGGGGTTTTTTAAAGCTGCTGTGCCTAAAATAACACGCCCAACGCCTATGTTTAAATAAGCATTAATTTTGTTTTCATCACGAATTCCACCGCCTATTTCTACAAATAAATTTGTGTTTTTACAAATTTGCTCTACAATATTAAAATTTGAAAGCGTGCCCTCTTTTGCGCCGTCTAAATCTACAACGTGAAGATGTGTTGCGCCCATGTTTTGAAAAGAGAGGGCTGTATTAACGGCATTATCGCCGTAAATTTCAACTTTGTTGTAATCGCCCTGTGTTAGGCGCACAATTTTTTTATCTTTTAAATCAATAGCGGGGAATATTATCATTTTTAACTCTCCGTTCTGTTACAAATAAAAGTGAAAATCTAGCAATAAATAAAATTAATTACAATATATATTTAGCCTAAATTAACAAAAGCCCTTAAAATATTAAGCCCAACCTCGCCGCTTTTTTCCGGGTGAAACTGGCAGCCAAAAACATTATCAAAAGCTACAATTGCGGGCACATTAATGCCGTATTCTGCGCTTGCAACAAGCGATGTATCGCAATTTTTTGCATAAAAAGAGTGAACAAAATAAACGCTGTCGTTATTTTTAATGGCCTTTGCAAGCGCATTGTCGCTGTTTTTTATATCCAATTTATTCCAGCCCATATGCGGCACTTTGTAATTTAAACCGGCATTTTGCATATCTGTTTTAATATCGCTTATATGGCCTTTTAAATAGCCTAACCCTTTGTGGCTACCATATTCGCTACTGCTTTCAAACAAAAGTTGCATGCCCAAACAAATACCCATAAAATATTTTTTTTCGCTTACGGCTTTGTTTAAAATTGGAATAAGCCCTGTTTGTTTTAGCTTTTCCATCGCATCGCCAAAAGCGCCAACGCCCGGCAAAAAAATATGGGTTGCTTTTTCTATTTCACTTTGTTTGTCTGTAATAAGCGCATCAATGCCCAAATATTTTAGCGAAGAATAAAGGCTGTGAACATTGCCAACATCATATTTAATAATAACAATATTTTTCATTATAACATTCCTTTGGTAGAGGGAATTTCATCTTTGAAACGTTCATCAATTAAAAGTGCCTTGTTAAGCGCACGTGCAAGCGCTTTAAATGCACCCTCTACAATATGGTGGCTGTTTTCGCCCGCTAAACTGCGCAAATGAATACTTGCACATAAACTACGCGAAAAACCAAGCATAAATTCTTGTACAAGTTCTGTATCAAACTCGCCTATTTTTTGTGCGGGAATTTGCAATGCGTAGCCTAAAGCCGCACGGCCGCTTATGTCTACGGCCGCTAATATTAACGCTTCGTCCATAGGCAAGGTAATATCGCCATAACGTTTTATGCCTTTTGCGTCGCCTAGTGCATTTTTAAAAGCTTGCCCAAGCGCAATTGCCACATCTTCCACGGTGTGGTGAAAATCTACATGCACATCGCCTTTGCACTTTACTGTTAAATCAAAACGTCCGTGGTGGGCAAAAAGCTCTAACATATGGTTTAAAAAACCGCAATTTGTATTTATTTCATACTCGCCTTTTCCATCGATATTTAAAACTAAATCAATATCTGTTTCGGTGGTTTTTCGTGTAATTTGCGCAGTTCGCATAACAGCACTCGCTTTCTTATTGTATTTTTTTAATTTAAAAATAATTTTACTTTAATATTGCATATAAATTATATGAAAAGTTGCGTTTTAAGCTTAAAAATTGCTTAAAATTTGTTTGGTAACATCTATAAGTGTTTGCATTTGCGTTTTTGTGCCTATTGTTATACGCACAAAATTATCTATGCGGTTTGCATTAAAATAGCGCACAATAATGTTGTTTTCTCTAAGTTTATTATAATATTCAAATGCGCTTATTTTATTTGGAGGCGAAACAAATATAAAATTCGCCATACTATTTGTAACACTAAAGCCCATATTTGCAAATTCATTTTTTGTAAATTCGCGTGTTTTTATAATTTCGTTGCAATTTGCTTTAAAATAATCATCGTCTAAAATAGAGCATGTGCCGGCGATAAGGCTTAAACGGTTTAAATTATAAGGGTTAAAACTGAATTTAACTGTGTTTAAATCGGCTATTATTTCCTTGTTTGAAACCGCATATCCTATTCTTGCACCTGCAAGGCTTCTGCTTTTTGAAAAAGTACCTATTACCAATAAATTATCATATTTATCAATTAATTGCAAGGCGCTTTGTGCGCCAAAATCAACATATGCTTCATCAATAATAACAAGGCGGTTTTTGTTTTGGCAAAGCAGTGTTTCAATTTTAGTTATGCTTAAAACAAGGCCGGTGGGCGCATTGGGGTTTGCGATAAATAATGTTGAGTTTATGTTATTATAGTCGCTAATATCAACCCGAAAATCATCTTTTAATGGCACAATTTGCTTTTTTACCGAATATAAATCGGCAAAAACCGGGTAAAAACCATAGGTGATATCCGCAAATGCCGCACCATTTTCACAAAACGCTGCAAAGGCAAACGCAAGCAGTTCGTCAGAGCCGTTGCCAACTGTGATATTGCAGTTTTCAACACAAAATTTACTTGCAAGTGCGCCGATTAAATCATCACAAGTGGGATTTGGATAAAGGCGCAAATTTTCTATTTGGCTTTCGTTGCAAACTGCTTTAATAATGCTTGGCGAGGGCGCAAACGGGCTTTCGTTTGTGTTTAACTTTATTAATGTTTGTGTGCTTTTTGGTTGTTCGCCCGGGGTATATGGTGTTAAATTTTCAAGCTTTTTTGCCAAAAAACGGCTCATTTTACTTCTCCGTTCGTATCGGTTTTAATATGTGGTGCATTTTGCCCAAAACGTATTGCAACGCTTTGTGCGTGTGCGTGCAAGCCCTCGGCGGTTGCAAGGCTAATTATATCGTCTTTGGCGCTTTTTAGTGCTGCATCTGTGTAATAAATAAAACCGGATTTTTTTATAAAGTCATCAACCGAAAGGGGAGAGGAAAACCTTGCGGTGCCGCCTGTTGGCAAAGTGTGGTTTGGGCCGGCGTAATAATCGCCAACGGCTTCGGGCACGTTTTTGCCCAAGAAAATACTGCCTGCGTTTTTAATTTCGTTAAGAAGTTCAAAGGGGTTATCTGTGCATATTTCAAGGTGCTCGGGTGCTATTTCATTTGCAATTTGCACACCCTCGTTTATATTATTTGCAACGATAATTTTACCGTAATTATCAATGGATGCCCTTGCGATATCGCACCTTGGAAGCAAAGGTATTTGCTTTTCAAGCTCGCTTGCAACTTCACTTGCAAGTGCTTTACTATCACAAATTAAAACGGCGCTGGCAAGTTTATCATGTTCTGCTTGGCTAAGCATATCTGCGGCAATAAAAGCCGGGTTTGAACTGCTATCGGCAAGCACTAAAATTTCGCTTGGGCCTGCAATCATGTCTATATCAACAATGCCGTAAACTCTTCTTTTTGCCGCTGCAACATATGCGTTGCCGGGGCCTACAATTTTATCAACTTTTGGTATGCTTTGCGTGCCGTATGCAAGTGCGCCAATTGCCTGTGCGCCACCGGTTTTATAAATTGATGTAACGCCCGCAATTTTTGCGGCCGCTAGAATTGCAGGGTTAATACTACCGTCTTTAGAGGGCGGCGTAACCATAACAATTTCGCTTACACCTGCTATTTTTGCCGGTATAGCATTCATTAATACGCTAGAGGGGTAACTTGCTGTGCCACCGGGTACATAAAGGCCTGCTTTTTCTATAGGCGTTATTTTTTGCCCAAGTATAACGCCACCGTTTTCGCTTGTTATAAAGCTTTGCCTAATTTGTTTTGTGTGAAAATCATAAATGTTGTTTTTGGCATTTATAAGCGCCGATATAAATTCTTTGCTTTGTGAATTATATGCGGCTTCTATTTCTTGCTCGCTAACACGCAAAGAAGTTAATTTTGCACCATCGAATTTTTCGGTATAAAACAAAACCGCTTCGTCTTTACGGGTTTTAACATCGTTTAAAATATCTGCGGCGGCTTTTTCAATTTGTTCGTTAATAGCGTCTTGGCCACGCTGTAATATTTCCTCAAGCGGCAATTCGCCGCAGTTGTAAGTTTTAATCATTTTTTACCTCTTCAATGCATTTTTCTTTAAGCTGTGCACAAATATCATCAATTTGTTTTGCCAAAAAAGGGTATGCGGCTTTGTTTGCAATTAAACGTGCCGAACTGTTTTCGATGTCTTCAAATACTCTTAAATCGTTTTCTATTAGGGTTTTGCCTGTTTCAACAATGTCTACAATAACATCGGATAACCCCAAAATTGGTGCAAGTTCAATACTGCCGTTAAGTTTAATTATTTCTATATTTCTGCTTTTAGATGAATAATATTTCTGCGCAATATTAGGATATTTTGTTGCAACTTTAAGCGGTATGCTTAAATTTTCTGTCCAATCATTTTTAGCGGCTACACACAATTTGCATTTGCCGAAATTTAAATCTAAAAGTTCGAAAACATCTGGCTGTGTTTCCAATATTGTGTCTTTTCCAACAATGCCCAAATCTGCCGCGCCATGCTCTACATAAATGGCAACATCGCTGGGTTTAACCAAAATATACCTAACGCCTTTGTTTGGGTTTTCAAAAACAAGTTTGCGGTTATCTTTTGTAATTTCTTCGCAATCGTAACCAATTGATGAAAAAATATTGTAAACTTTATTGCCAAGCCTGCCTTTGGGAAGTGCAATTGTCAGCATAAACTCACCTGCCCATCTTCATTTAAAATATAGTTTTGTTTTACTTTAACAGTAAGCGGTAATTTACTTTTATTTATTGTATAAACGCTTTTGCCCTCTTTTTGGAAAGTATGCATTGCCTTAATTACATCGTTTGCACTGCAATTTTCATTATAAACAAGCGCAATGTCAAAATCGTAATCATTTGTGCTTGATTGCTTTCGCCCAAGTTCGCTAAGTGTAATAGCAAAGCCTATTGCACCTTGCGGTTTTCCAAAAAAGTGCATTAAATTATCGTATCTTCCGCCTGTTAAAACCGCCTTTGAAATGCCTTTTATATAGCCTTGCAATATTATTCCGTTGTAATATTTAGCGTCTTGCGCACTAAGGGCACAAAAATCTAGCCTTATTTTATCGGCAATATTCATATTGGTTATAAGTTTATTAATTTGCGATAGTAAATCAAATGCGTTTTGCATTTCCTGTGTGCAAATATAATTTTGAAAAGCATTTAAAACTGTGTTAAAACTGCCGCTTATATTCGCAAATGCAATTAAAATATCTGTGTTTTTCTTCGAGCAATTAACACTTTTGGCAATTTGCAATAAAGAATGAGAATTTTTTTCGCTTATAGCCTTTAAAATTTCTTCATTAACGCTGTTTTGCAAATTTAAACTGTTAATAAAGCTGGTAACAAAAGCGGCATGGCTAATTGATAATATATAATCTTTATCGATAACCTCGAGGCATTTTACTGCTAAATCAATAATTTCAGCCTCGGCATATAAAGCATCTCCGCCTAAAAATTCAACGCCCATTTGGCTAATTTCACGTATATCGCTGCCTGTATTAAGCGTGCGAAAAACATTTTCAATATAATAAAGCTTGCTTTGTTTTTCATGTGTGGCGGTGTGCTTTATTATGCTCATGGTAACATCGGGTTTTAACGCTTTTAAACGGCCGTGCATATCATTAAAGGTTATTATTCCGGCGCTTTTTAGAAAATCTCTGTGTTCATGATAAAGCTCGTAGCTTTCAAAACTGCTCATCTCATAGCGTTTATAGCCGTTTAGCGCGAAAAGGCCTCTAAGCACACTGGTGGTTTTTTCAAGCTGTGTTTGAGAGCCGGTAATTAAATTGTTTAAACTGTTTGTATTTTCAAAAAACATATTGTTCCCCTTTAACATTTAAAATGTTATTTAATATAATATACTATTTCTTCACTTTAGTCAAGTAAATTAGTAAAGTAAATATTATTGAATTTTAAAAGGCTGTTAATATCACATTTTATAATGTAAAAAACTTATTTATTATTATAGTATAAATGAATGATACAATTAATACAATAGCTAAGATATGGGGTTTTAACAAAATGTAAATATAATAAAAGCGCTAAAATTATAATTTTATAATAGGTTGAAATATTCATTTTTGTGTTGACTTTTGATGCGTAGCTATGATAGAATATATTAGATTTTAAATAAATATGCGAGGGTGGCGGAATAGGCAGACGCGCACGTTTGAGGGGCGTGTGATTATATCGTGAGGGTTCAAGTCCCT
>CAYJGM010000070.1:0-13757 GCA_964369495.1 uncultured Bacteroides sp.
GCACCGCCATTTTAATAATTGATAGCGTGATTTTTCACGCTATACTCCATTCTGCCATGATGCAATTTATTTATTAATATCTATTAAATAAAATTGCAATTTAATTGGCACAGTTAAAATTGTTTGTATAATTTTCTATTCTTTTAAAATTATAACATATATTTACCACTATATAAAGTTTTTTTATTAATAAAAATATTATTAACATATTTCACAAAATAAATAAAAAAGACAATGCTCACATCTCAAATTAAACAACAAAATTGTATTTTCTTTTGAAATGTAATAGGCATTGTCTTTTTTATTATGAAAAAATATAATATTACAACAATATTTAATTAATATTAGCTGTTGTGTTTTTTTGGCAAGTTGGGCAAACACCGCTATACACAATTTCATGTTTAATATCTGAATAATTTGTGTTTAATGCAACAATATTGTCAATTTTTTCGGTGTTCACAATTGGTGCATCACAAAATTCACCGCAAACCCTACACATAATATGGTTGTGAGGCGTTTTAAAATTATAATCAAACCTATCTGCACCATCTGAAATTTGAATATGACGAATTAAATTATCGCCGGCAAGCCCGGATAAATTTCTATATACAGTAGCTTTGCTTATATTAGGATGAATTTTTGAAACATTGTTATAAACATCATCTGCTGTTGGGTGGTTTTCCATTTGCTTAACAGCATCTAATATTAATTTTTTTTGTAATGTATTGCGTTTTACCATAATGTACAACTCCTTCCATAATTAATATTTATAAAATAAATAATATATATTTACTAATATAATATACTAATAAGTAAGAATTGTCAAGTATTAAATATTGGTAATATTTGTTACTTTATTTATCCGGTTTAATATTTAAATTTTTCCTTAAAACACTAATTTCAGCATTATTTTTGTTCATTAAATCTTCTGTTTGGCTTAATAAATTATCACAATATTTCATCATTTTATCGTGGATATTTTTTGCGGCTTTTGCCTGTTGGCGTTCAATATTTTGTGCTTCTGCTTTTGCTTTAACAACAATTTCTTCCTTAGAAACTAATTTGCGTGCTTGTTCTTCTGCCCTGCGTAAAATTGCAATTGCTTCTTTATTTGCGCCGGAAATAATCTGCTTTTTATCTTGCATAATAATTTTTGCTTCAACAATTTCACGTGGTATAGAATCGCGCATATTTTCAATTAAATCATGTAATTTATCAATATCAACAACTTTTTTACCGCCGGTAAAGGGAATGTTTGAAGATATTTCAATTAATTCTTCCATTTCATCTATAAATTTATCAATTTTCATTATTATTATCCCCTTTTGTTGTAATTCTTTTTAAAACTTCATTATATATTTCCTGTGGAACAAACTCTTTAATATCCCCGCCAAAAAAACCAACTTGCTTTAAAATACTAGAGGATAAATACATATAATTCGTATCAGTTATCATAAACATTGTTTCTAGTTTGGGGTTTAACTTTTTATTTGTTAGCGCTTGTTGAAACTCAAATTCAAAATCTGTAACAGCCCTTAAACCTTTAACAAGTGTGCATGCCCCAATATTATTTGCATATTGTGCCAGTAAACCAGTGTATAAATCTACTTTTACATTATGTAAATTTGTTGTGACATTTTTTAAAAAAGCAACTCTTTCCTCTGGGGTAAACATTGGTTTTTTATTTGGGTTTACTAGCACAAGTACAATTACTTCGTCAAATAATATTGCGGTGCGCTCGATAATGTTTACATGCCCTTTTGTAACAGGATCATAACTTCCGGGGCAAATTGCAATTCTTTTCATAAATATTTTCCTTTTTTATTATATAGTGTTAATATATTTTGAAATTGTTACAGAGCCATATTTAAATCGTTTTTTTAACAGAATATTGCCATATTGAATTTGCAAATTTGCATTAGTTTCACTTTCCGCCATTATTACAGCATTTTTTTGTAAAACCTTATTCAAAATAGGCAATGTGTCATCAACAAGATTATTATGGAAAGGCGGATCTAAAAAAACGCAGTTAAATTTTTCGCTTGTGCTGTTTAAAAATTTGTGTACATCATCATGGATAATTGTTGCATTATCAATTAAATTTGCAGCTGCTAAGTTTTGCTTAATAATATCAATTGCCATCGAGTTATCGTCTACAAAAAAGCAGTGTTTTGCCCCACGAGATAGCGCTTCAATTCCCATTTGGCCACTGCCTGAAAATAAATCAAGAACATTTGCGCCCTCTAATATAAAATGAACCGAGCTAAAAATTCCTTCTTTTACTCTATCAATTGTTGGGCGTGTAATTTGAGTACCTTGCAAAGTTTTAAGTTTAATCCCTCTTGAAATTCCTGCAATAACACGCATATAAATCTCCTTAAGCCGAATATATAGCTATTATAATATTTTATTTGCAATATATCAAGTTAATTGTTATAAAATTCATATATTGCTTTCGCAATATTTTTATTAATACCTTTAACGCATAAAAGTTCTTGTTCGCTTGCGTTTTTAATAGCACCTATAGTTTTAAAATGCGCCATAAGTGTTTTTGATAAATTCGGCCCTACGCCTTTTATTTTTTGAAGGCTGAATGAATAAGTTTTGCCTTTTTGTAAGCGTTTTCTATAATCATTAGCAAAGCGATGTGTTTCATCTTGAATTTGTGTTATAAATGAAAACACATTTTTATGCATTGAAAGAGCAATTTCATCGCCGCAATCATTAATAAGCCCACGTGTTCTGTGCTTTGCATCTTTTATCATGCCAAAAATGGGAACATCGGCAAATTTTGTGTTAAACAACACTTTTTTAACTGCAGTAACCTGCCCTTTTCCGCCATCAATTAAAATTAAATCGGGCTTAATTGAAAACTGTCCGCCTGCCTTTGTGTTTTCAAATTCATTTACACGCCTTGTTAGTGTTTCAGCCATAGATTTATAATCATCTGTGCCTAAAACTTCTTTGATTTTAAAGCGCCTATAACCATTTTTAAATGGTTTGCCATCGTTAAAAACAACCATTCCGGCTACGCTTGTGCCATCGCCCCAGTTTGAGATATCATAGCTTTCTATAATTTTCGGTGCTGTTGAAAGCCCCATTAAATGTGCGGTTTCATCAAGAATTTTTTGCTCTTTGGCAAAGCGTCCGCTTTCTCTTGCAAGGCGTTCAAGTGCATTTGTTTTTGCCATTTCAATTAATTTTAACACATCGCCACGCTGTGGTTTTAATATAGTTACCTTTATGCCTTTTGTTTCACTAAACAGTTTTTGTAAATCTTTTGTGCTTTGTGGCAGTTCATCAACAGCAATACTGCGTGGAATTTCCTCGTTATCGTTTAAATAGTATTGCGGCAAAAATTCTTCCCTAAGCATTTCAATATCTTGTGTATCGTAAAATATAAATTCGCGCTTATCGGTAAGGCGCCCATCTCTAAAACGCAATATTGCCGCACAAGTTGCATTTGCACTTCCCGCAAACGCTAAAACATCTTGTTCTTTTATTTCACTTCTAATAATATTTTGCCCCATTGATAATTTTTCAATTGCTTTTATTTGGTCACGAATTAATGCAGCACGTTCAAAATCAGTTTTTTCGGCATAAAAATACATTTTTTCATTAAGTTGCTTTAAAATTTCGCTTTGGCCGCGCTTTATCATTTTTATGGCAGATTGTATTATATCATTATAAGTTTCACTATTAATTTCACCCGTACAAAGCGCCATACATTTGCCTATATGCGCATTTAAACAAGGGCGTTTTTTGCCAAAATCTTGCGGAAATTTTCTTGTACAACGCGGAAGTTTAAAAACATCGTTAGTTGTTTGAACAAGTTCGCTTACCGCATAATTAGACATATACGGCCCAATAAATATTGCATTACTATCAAGATCGCTTGCAAAACACGCTGTTATTTTTGGATATTCTTCTTTAGAAATTTTTATATACGAATAGCCTTTATCATCTTTTAATAAAATATTAAATTTGGGCTGGTTTTGTTTTATTTGGCTACATTCTAAAACTAATGCTTCAAACTCACTTTGTGTTACAATTACATCAAAAGAAAACGCCGTATTTACCATTCGTGTAACTTTTGTATCGTGAACAATACCATCTTTAAAATACTGCGAAACCCTGGTTCTTAATTTTTTTGCTTTGCCAATATAAATAATAGTGTCGTTTTTATCTTTAATAATATAAATACCCGGCAATAATGGCAGCATTTTAGCTTTGTTGTAAAGTTGTTGTTTAGTCATAATTCCTCTTTAATTTTAATTGGTATGTGGCTATGCCACGCCGATTAGATGAAAAATATAAATAACCGAAATGAAGTGGAGGTTATTTATATTATGCGAGGTACGAGCATAATATAAATTGGCATGTGGCTATGCCACGCCGATTGGATAAAATAATATGAATAACCGAAATGAAATGGAGGTTATTTATATTATAACAAAATCATAAATAATATCAATTAATAATTTCATTTTTTTGATTTAAAAAACAACACTTGAAAAAATATATATTTATGATATAATACAATTATTAATAAGTCTGTTTCAGGGCGAGGTGAAATTCCTCACCGGCGGTATAGCCCGCGAGCGCTTAATTTAAGTGCTGATTTGGTGTAACTCCAAAGCCGACGGTAATTGCGTGTTAGTTTATGCATGCATTAGTCCGGATGAAAGAAACGGCCATGCTTTATTAGTAATGGTAGCGCCCTTTTGCATTTTGTAAAAGGGCGCTTTATATTTATTAGCATGCGTTGCTTTGGCAGAACTTGAAAATTATTTGGAGGTAACACCATGCAAAAAGCAAAATCATCAACACGCAAATTAACAACTTTAGCAATGCTAAGTGCCCTTGGGGTTGTGCTTGCCGCAACAATTCACTTTAGTATAATTCCTGCCGCACCTTTTTTAGAGTACGACCCCGCAGACATTCCAATTTTTATTGGCAGTTTTCTTTTTGGGCCGCTTGCCGGTTTAGGATTAACCGTTGCGGTTTCTATAATTCAGGGCGTAACAGTTAGCGCAGGCGGCGGAATAATTGGCATAATAATGCACATTTTGTCAACAGGCAGTTTTTGCATTGTAACCGGCATAATTTATAAAAGAAAGAAAAGCCGAAAAAATGCAGCAATTGCATTGTTTTTTGGTACAATAACAATGACAATTGTAATGGTGTTTTGTAATTTAATTTTTACACCAATCTTTTTAGGAACACCAATTCAAGCTGTTATTGAGTTGTTATTGCCTGCAATTATACCTTTTAATTTAATTAAAGCAAGTTTAAACAGTATCATAACATTTCTAATATATAAACCTATTTCTAAAATAGTGTAAAATAATATAAACAGTAGGCATAGGCTCGAATTGTTTTTCGGGCCTATGCCTATATATTTTGCGTATTATAAGGTCAATAAAATGTTACACACATTTATTAATTATTTTACCGCTATATTTACAAGTTTTCCTGCAACATATATTTCTTTCATTATAGTTTTACCTTCCAAAAACGGTAAAACTTCCTCGTTTTGTTTAGAAAGAGCAATTGCATCTTCTTTTGTAATATCTGCTGCTACACTTAAACGTGCACGCACTTTACCGTTTACTTGTACGGCAATTTCTATTGTGCTGTCTATGCATTTTGTTTCATCAAATTGTGGCCATTTTTCGTGTGCAATTTGCCCTTCACAACCAATTATTTGCCACAATTCTTCTGTTATATGTGGTGCAAACGGATTTAATAGCTTTAATAATGTTTTGTAATCTTCTTTTGTAATTTGCTCTATGTCGTACATCTCGTTAATAAGGCTCATCATTGCGGCTATGGCTGTGTTCATTTTAAGCTGTTCAATGTCAAAAGTTACTTTTTTAATTGTTTTGTGAATACTGCTTTCAAGCGAGTTTGAATATTCATTTTTTTCATTTATTCTTTCACTTAATGCAAACACACGTTCTAAAAACCTTTTACAACCCTTTATTGAAGATGTATTCCATGGTGCACTTTTTTCAAAATCGCCAATAAACATTTCATATAAACGCATTGTGTCGGCACCGTAATCATTTATAATATCATCCGGGTTTACAACATTGCCTCTTGATTTGCTCATTTTTTCGCCATTTTCACCCAATATCATTCCGTGGCTAGTGCGTTTTGAGTATGGTTCTTTCGTTGGCACAACGCCAATATCATATAAAAATTTATGCCAAAAACGGCTGTATAATAAATGAAGCGTTGTATGCTCCATTCCGCCATTGTACCAATCAACAGGGCCCCAATATTCAAGCGCTTCTTTTGAGGCTAATGCTTCGTTATTATTTGGGTCCATATAACGTAAGAAATACCAAGATGAACCTGCCCATTGTGGCATTGTGTCTGTTTCACGTTTTGCCGCATCGCCACACAAAGGGCAAGTTGTGTTTATCCAATCGGTTAAGCGTGCAAGTGGGCTTTGTCCGTCTTCAGTTGGCTCAAACTCTTTCAAATCCGGTAATTTTAATGGCAAACAGCTTTCACTAATAGGTTGCCAACCACATTTTTCGCAATGAACCATAGGTATAGGCTCGCCCCAATATCGTTGGCGGCTAAATACCCAATCTCGCAATTTAAAATTAGTTTTTGGTGTGCCTAATTTTTCATCACTTAACCATTTTGTTATTTTTATTTTTGCATCGTCTACACTTAGGCCATCTAAAAAGCCGCTATTAACCATTACGCCCGTGTCGCAATCTGTGAAGGCTTCTTTTTCAATATCTCCGCCTTTAACAACTTCAACTATAGGCAAATTAAATGTTTTTGCAAAATCGTAATCGCGCTCGTCGTGCCCGGGCACAGCCATAATTGCACCTGTGCCATAGCTAATTAAAACATAATCTGATATAAAAACAGGTATTTCTTTGCCGTTTACAGGGTTAATTGCATTTACGCCTTGTAATTTTACGCCTGTTTTCTCTTTTATAAGTTCCGTGCGTTCAAAATCGCTTTTTTTGGCGGCATTTTCTTTATAAGTTAATACTTCACTGTAATTTGAAATTTTATCTTGCCATTTTTCAACAAATGGGTGCTCGGGGCTAATAACCATATATGTAGCACCGAAAAGCGTATCCGGGCGTGTTGTGTAAATTAATAAATCATCGCCGGCAGTTGTGCTAAAAATAACCTCTGCGCCATGGCTTTTACCTATCCAATTTTTTTGTTGAGTTTTAACCCTGTCTATAAAATTAACATCGTCTAAATCATCAACAAGGCGGCTTGCGTATTCGGTTATTTTAAGCATCCATTGCTCTTTGTTTTTTTGAACAACTTCACTTTGGCAACGCTCGCAAGAACCATTTACAACTTCTTCATTAGCCAAAACAACTTTACAACTTGTACACCAGTTCACGCTCATTTGTTTTTTATAAGCAAGGCCTTTTTTGAATAGCTGTAAAAAAATCCACTGTGTCCATTTATAATAATTAGGGTCTGTTGTGTTAATTTCACGGTTCCAATCAAATGAAAGGCCTAAGCTTTTCAACTGCCTTTTAAAGCCTGCCACATTGTTTTGCGTTACAATTTCAGGGTGAATATGGTTTTTCATCGCAAAATTTTCTGTGGGTAAGCCAAATGCGTCCCATCCCATGGGATATAAAACATTAAAGCCCTCAAGGCGTTTTTTACGTGACACTATATCAAGCGCTGTATAACTGCGTGGGTGCCCAACATGTAGGCCTTGCCCCGATGGATAAGGAAATTCCACAAGCGCATAAAATTTAGGCAATGTATAATCTTGTTTTGCCGCAAATGTATTTTCATCGTCCCATATTTTTTGCCATTTTTGTTCTATTTTTCTATAATCATATTTCAAAATTACGTCCCCACTTTACTGTTAATCAAAATTCAAAGGTATATTTTCACCATCTGCCCAAAGGTGCTCTAAATCATAAAACTCTCTTGCATCTTCACTGAAAACATGCACAATAATATTGCCGTAATCAATAACATACCAGTTTTTCGTATTAAAGCCTTCTTTGCGAATAGGCGTTATATTTTGTTCTTTAAGTAAAAACTCAACATCATCGGCAAGGCTTCGTACATGTGTAGAAGATGTGCCATGTGCAATTACAAGATAATCTGCCATTACGGTTAAATCTCGCACTTTTATAAGTTTAATTTTATGCGCTTTTTTTTCGTCTAAAATTTTCGCTGCGTTCATAGCTAAATTTATTGTTTCCATTTATTACTCCCTTGTATTATGTTATGCTTTAATCTTGAGCACTTTGTGTTGTGTTCTCTTGCAGTTCTTGCTGTAAAATGTCTTGCCCTGTTTGCTCATCGTCTGCCGCTTGGCCAACAGTGCCGCCGCCGTCTGCATCTATATCTGCCATCCACTGTACATTTGTTTCATACAGCGTGCTTGATGCCGGTAGCTGTGCTATTAATAGTTCTTGAGCAGGCACTAAGCTGTCTTCATGGCGGAAATATTCATTAAGTAAATCCGCAGATGCCTGAGTATTTGCAACTAAAATACTGTTACCGTTATAAGTTTCTAAAGCGTCTGCCACAGGTAATTTTGCTAGTAAAATATTTTCAGATGGAACACTTAAAAGCCGTATGCCAAGAGCGGCACAATCTACTGAAGATATATCTGTATTAACATATTGTTGCACAACAGGCACTAATTTTACAATTTCTTGCCATGGTGAAGTGCGAATTAAACGAAACAGTGCCGAATAAAAATACCTTTGATTGTCAAGGCGCTCGATATCCGCCGTTGCATACTGGTTGCGGTTGCGCACGAAAAATTCACTTGATGCGCCATCTAAAGTTTGCCAACCTGCAGGAATATATGAGCCCTCATATTCCATTTCATGAGAAACATAAACCCTAATTCCACCGAATAAGTCAACAATTTCACGAAGAGAATCCATATCTATGCTAACATAATTATCAACGGGTAATTGATATTGTTCATATAAAACCTGTGCTATATTGTTTACCCTGTTTGTTTCATCCGGGCCGAATGCGTAAAGGGCGTTTATTTTACCGTCGTAATCTGTATATTCAGGCAAGCCAACATATGTATCGCGTGGAATTTGCAGCATACGTATGGTGTTATCTGCAAAATTAAAACGCACATACATTATCATGTCTGTGTTGCCGTTTGGATTTCTTTCTTGTCCATCTTGTGCGGTGTAATCAATGCCAAGCACAAGTACATTTAATTCGTCATCTGAGAGTTGTGGCGGCGTTTGATATTCTTTAGATGTTATACCCGCAGCACCTGTAGTTATAATTGTGCTTGCATAAATTTGTAAACCTACATAACACAATAAAAAAACTGTGCAAATAACACTTACCGTATTTAAAAATTTATGCAAAAAATTTTTATTGCTTTTTTTTGTAATTTTACGTTTATTATTATTGTTTTTTAGTGCCAATTATATTCCCCCATAATATTTCTTTCTTTGTGAGATATAGGCTTTAATTGTTTGATCATCTATTTTTTTGTTTTCACTTTTCATCATTAAAATGCTTTCGCTTAATGCAAAAATTAAGGCTTTATCTAAATTAATAAATGCATTATCTCTTATTTTTTTTGCAGTGGGATATTGTCTGTCTTCACTGGCCATGTCGGCTAAATAGATTATTTTATCTAAGGTAGACATATTCTCTTTGCCTGTTGTATGGCATTCAATTGCACTTAAAATTTCATCGTCAGTAATGCCATATTCGTTTTTTGCAATGATACTGCCCGCTAAACTGTGCCAAACAGAAAACGGTTTTTTAACTAAATCGTTTTTAATTATACCATTTTCTAAAAATAAGTTCAACATTCTATCTTTTGGTATTTCTTTTGCGATATCGTGAAAAAGTGCAGCAAGTGCAGTTTTTTCATGTGAAACATTATGTTCTTTAGCAAGTTTTATCGCCAAATTATATACGCAAATTGTATGAAAATATCTATTTTCGCTTAAATTTTTTTTTGCTATCTGTTTTGCTTTTTTTTCTGATATCATAAACAATTTGCTCCGTTAAATACATAAATTTATTAAATTAGCTTAAATTAATTAATATAAAGTTTATTTTGCACAATTATATCCTCAACTAATTTTGGCACATAACTGCCAATTGATTTTCCCTCTTTAATTAAATTTCTTATTTGTGTTGAAGATACTTCAATAATATTTGCCTTAATTATAATAATATTCGCGCCTTTTTCTTTAAGTTTTTCAGAATAATTTTCAATTAATTTAATATCGTCAAACTCTCTGCAATGCACTGTGAGCACAGAATATTTTAATATTTGTTCATATTCTTTCCATTCTTCGAACATTAAAAACATGTCGCTACCCATAGATAGATATATCTCATATTGTGGATATTTATTTTTTAAATATAAAATTGTGTTTATTGTATAGCTTTTTTCTTTTTGTGTAACCTCGGTGTTATCTATTATAATATTGCTATGTAAAGGTAAAAAACATTCACACATTTTTAATTTTAATTCGGGCTTTGTGTTGTTGCTTTGTTTGTGTGGTGGTACCCCTGTTGGCATTACAATTACCGTATCAGGTGCAATTTCTTTAATGGCATTTTTCAGCAGCAAAACATGCCCATTGTGCACAGGATTAAATGTGCCGCCAAACAAAAGCAGTTTTTTCATAAAAATCTCCATATAAATTAATATTAAACAAATTATATAAGTAATATAATAATTATCATTTAATTATTTTAAAAGCGCCGCATAGGCACTTTCTTTTTCTTTTTGCTTATAAAGCACAAATTTACCGCCAATAATTTGCACGCTTTCGCTGTTTGTTTTTTCGGCAAGAATATTCGCCGCTTCTTTTGTTGAATATGGGCTTGTTTCAAGAACTTTTAATTTTATTAGTTCCCTTGCTGCAAGGCACTCGTTTGTTGAGTTAATAATATCTTGATCTATTTCACCTTTTCCAAGTTGGAAAACAGGTGTTAATGTGTTTGCCTGTTTGCGTAAAATTGCGCGTTGTTTGCTAGTTAGCATATAAAGTTCCTCTTTCGTTTTAATAGTGTACACTATATTGAGTTTTTAGTTAAAATTATATTAAAATATCCTTTAAAAAATCCGGCAATTTAATTTGCATTTCACGCATCGCCATGCCGCGATGGCTTATTGCATCTTTTTGGCTTGCCGATAATTGTGCATATGTTAATTTTTCTGCATTTTCTATGTAAGTGATATCATCTTCACCTGTGCCAATAAATTTTGGAATAAATAATGGGTCGTATCCAAAACCATTTGTACCAATTTTATCAAAAGCAATTTCACCCTCGCACGTGCCGTTTGTAATAAAATATTTATTTGTTTTAGGCATATAAACGCACACACTGCTTATAAAACGTGCTGTTCTTTGTTCTTTAATTATATTTTTCATTTCATATAATAGTTTATCGTTGTTTGCCTCGTTATCGCCGTGTTTTCCGCTATATCTCGCAGATTTCACACCCGGTGCCCCATTTAAAGCATCAACACAAAGGCCGCTATCGTCTGCAATTGTGGGTTTGTTGCAAAACTGCGCAATTTCTTTTGCTTTAATAAGCGCATTACCCTCAAAAGTATCTGCATTTTCATCGGGATCTATTGATATATTTGCCTGTTTTAGCGAAATTGCCTCGTGCCCGATTTTTGTTAAAATCCTTTGCATTTCTAAAAGTTTACCGCTGTTGTTAGTGGCAATTATAAATTGCATATAATATTTTCCTTTCAGGTTTTTACATTGCAATTTTTAGTTTTTCTTGCAATTGTAGGTAAATTATGCCGATTATTATTTTTACCAATTATATACATTTACACTTTAATTTTTTCTAAAATAGTGCTGTAAAAATACTAAAGTAAAACAAAATAAATAAATTACAATAAATAATTAGTCTTGCATAAACAATGCATCTACAAAATCATCGGCATTAAACTCCATTAAATCATCAACGCCTTCTCCAACGCCAACAAAGCGTACAGGCAAGCCTAGTTTATCTTTTATGCTTATTACAGCGCCACCTTTTGCGGTACCGTCTAGCTTTGTTAAAATAATTCCCGTTGCATTTGCGGCATCAATAAATTGGCCTGCCTGGTTAATTGCATTTTGGCCGGTGATTGCATCAAGCACAAGTAAAGTTTCAACGCTTGCATTTTCATTTGCTTTTGTAACAACACGGCTAATTTTATTTAATTCATCCATTAAATTTTTCTTTGTGTGAAGCCTTCCCGCTGTATCGCAAATAACAATATCAATATTCTTTGAACCGGCACTTTGAACGGCATCAAAAATAACCGCGGCGGGGTCGGCGCCTTCGTTGTGGCGAACCAAAGGAACATCAACACGGTTTGCCCAAACTTCAAGTTGTTCAGATGCCGCCGCCCTAAAAGTATCACCTGCTGCAAGCATAACGCTTTTGCCCATGTCTTTATAATACTTTGCAAGTTTTGCAATTGAGGTTGTTTTACCAACACCGTTTACACCTATCACAAGAATAACAGCCGGCTTAGATACAAGCTGCATAGGCTTATTTGCGGCAAGGTTGTTTTTAATAATTTGTTTAAGCGCTTTAAGTGCATCTTCGCCTGTTTTTAACTTGTTTTCGTTTACATATGTGTATAATTCATCTACAAGTTTTACGGCTATATCTGCACCTGTATCTGCCATTATAAGCTGTTCTTCAAGTTCTTCATACAAATCGTCTGTAATTTCACTAGCCTTTATCATTTCGCTTAATGAACCAAAGATATTATCCCTGGTTTTTTTTAAACTATCGCCAAGTTTATCGAAAAAACCCATTTAAACTCTCCTTAAATTATTATGATACTAAAGAAATATCAACATTTTCAATATCTAGTTTAAGCAATTTTGAAACACCGTCTTCTTGCATTGTAACGCCGTATAATACGTCTGCTTGCTCCATTGTTCCGCGCCTGTGTGTTATAACAATAAACTGCGAATGTTTAGTAATACGTTTTAAAAATTGCGCATATCGTGTAACATTAACATCATCAAGTGCTGCATCAATTTCATCTAAAATGCAAAACGGAGCAGGATTTACAGCTAAAATAGCAAAATATATTGATATTGCAACAAGCGATTGTTCACCACCCGAAAGAGAAGATAAATTTTTAATTATTTTACCCGGTGGTGTAACTTCAATATTAATACCGCTTTCTAAAATATCAACCGAATCTTCAAGAGAAAGCTTCGCGCTTCCGCCAGCAAAAAGTTCTTTAAATATTCTATCAAAATTTTTATTTATTTGCGCAAAACTTTCTGCAAACATTGTTCGCATTTCATCTGATAATTTTGTTATAAGCGTAATTAATTCTTTTTTGCTTTTCTCAATATCAATCACTTGCGCTTTCATAAATTCATAGCGTTCGCTAATTTGTGCATATTCTTCTATTGCGCTAACATTTACATTTCCTAGCGTTTTAATTTTTGCCCTAATTTGTGCAACTTGTGCCTTTAAACTAACTATATCTTCAAAAGGCACGCAAATTTCTTCGGCTGTGTTTAACGTTAGTTCGTATTCCTCCCAAAGTTTTGCAATTGTTTGCTCGTATTCGGCTTCTTTATTATCTTTTTGCTCTGTAAGGCGCACAATTTGTCTTGAAATCTCTTCACGATTATCACTAAATTCACGCACTTGTAAATTTTTAGCACGTGCTTCGCCCTCTTTTGAAAGGCGTAAACTTGAAAACTTTTCTATTTGTTCTTTATAGCTTAAAATTTCATCTTTTGAACTTT
>CAYJGM010000071.1:0-12641 GCA_964369495.1 uncultured Bacteroides sp.
AAACCAACTTTATAATTTAAAGAACGCCTTAAAAATACACCACTAATTGTGTTTCGCTTAAATAAAAAGCGTTTTAACTACAGGTTATTTATATAATACGAGAAACGAACATTATATAAATTGGCATGTGCAAGCCACGCCGATAAGATAAAAAAATATGAATAAATGAAACGAAACACAGATTATTCATGTTCTATAAGCAAAAGTTTTACATCGGTTTTTGCAAAGCCTTAGTTTTTTGAAAATTCGCAAAACACATAATGCCTAAAAAACGACGCTGCATTCAATATGTGTAAGTTTCGTGAAATAATTTAAATTTATTGCAAACGCATTTTCTTTGTGCTATAATGAAAGCGTAAAATATACCAAATTAGTATATTTTACGCTAAAGGAACATTTATTTTTGCAAGCAGAAAGAAGGTGTTAGTATGAACAGCCGTATTAAAAAACCATCGTTAATAATAATTATTATTGCGGTAATAGCATTAACGGCAATTTTTACTTTATCACAACCAAGGGAGGCCGATATGCAATTACAGCAAATTCAAACAACAAATAACGAAGAACTTTTACGTTTAATTGAAGAAGAGGGTTACAAAACAATTTATCTTGCGGGCGGTTGTTTTTGGGGCGTTGAAGAGTATATGGATAGGCTGGACGGTGTTTACGATGCAAGCTCGGGTTATGCAAACGGGAAAACCGAAAACCCAACCTACGAAGATGTAGTGCGTAACAACACAGGCCACGCAGAAACCGTTAAGGTTGTTTATAACCCGAAAGAGGTTAGCTTAACACAGCTTTTAAATAAGTTTTTTGAAGTGGTAGACCCCGTTAGCGTAAACAGGCAAGGCAACGACGTTGGCGTGCAATATCGCTCGGGAATTTACTATGAAAACGAAGAGGATAAACAAGAGGCACAGCTTGTTTTAGACGAGCTAAAAAACCAATATGAAAAAGAAATTGCGGTGGAATTAGTACCACTTTCAAATTACTATACGGCAGAGGAATATCACCAAGATTATTTAAAGAAAAACCCCAACGGATACTGCCATATTGATTTGCCGCCGCTACAAGAAGACGAGCCGCAAATAGACCCAAACGATTATTCATTGCCCACAGACACCGACATTAAAGAAGATTTAACCGATTTACAATATGATGTAACACAAAACGGCGCAACTGAAAGGGCGTTTACCAGCGAGTATGATAAATTTTACGAGCCGGGTATTTATGTGGATATTGTTACAGGTGAACCGCTTTTTTCCTCCGACGATAAATATGATTCGGGCACAGGTTGGCCAAGTTTTACAAGGCCTATTACAAGCGATGTAATAACAGAGCACGAAGACATAGGTTTTGGCATGGTGCGAACAGAAGTTAAAAGCCGCACAGGCGATTCGCATTTAGGGCATGTTTTTCCCGATGGCCCCGACGAAGAGGGCGGCCTACGCTATTGTATTAACGGTGCAGCGCTAAACTTTATACCCTATGATGAAATGCAAGACGAAGGATATGGAGATTTGCTTGAATTTGTAAACCCGAATAAATAGTAAATATTTAAAAGGCTACCAAAGTTAGATTATACCTCTAACGCTGGCAGCCTTTTTATTTAGCCTTTCAATTAAATCCTATGTAATTACTATGTTTAGCATCAAAACCCACCAAACATAACGGCTAAGCAATAATGAATAATTAAACATGTTTTTTATTAAGCTAAAAGCCAAATCAATCCGTTTTTTTTGCTAATTATCGGCTAAATTAAAACATTATTTTTTCTTCAATATAAGCTTTTAACTCGCTTATTGGCATGCGTATTTGTTGCATTGTGTCGCGCTTGCGCACTGTTACGCAATTGTCTGCTGTGGTGTTGTCGTCGCCAACAGTGGCAAAGTCTACCGTTATGCAAAACGGTGTGCCTATTTCGTCTTGGCGGCGGTAACGCTTGCCTATAGAGCCTGCCTCGTCGTAATCCACCATAAAATATTTTGATAATTCATCGCGTATTTCTTCCGCTTTGCCGCCTAATTTTTTGCTAAGTGGCAAAATGCAAGCTTTATACGGCGCAAGGGCCGGGTGCAAACGCATTACAACACGTGTGTCGTTTTTTTCTGCGTCTACAAGCTCTTCGTCGTATGCCTCGCACAAAAACGCCAATGCAACCCTATCTGCACCTAGGCTGGGTTCAATAACATAGGGAATATAATGCTCGTTTGTTTGGGCATCGAAATACTCAAGGCTTTTGCCGCTTGCCTCTTGATGGCGGCCTAAATCGTAATTTGTTCTATCGGCGATGCCCCAAAGTTCGCCCCAGCCAAACGGGAATAAATACTCTATATCGGTTGTTGCGGCAGAGTAAAAAGAAAGTTCTTCTTCGCCATGGTCGCGAAGGCGCATGTTTTCCTCATTAATGCCAAGGTTTTTAAGGAAATTTGCGCACGCATCTTTCCAATAGTAAAACCACTCTAAATCTGTGCCGGGTTTGCAGAAAAATTCAAGTTCCATTTGCTCGAACTCACGTGTGCGGAAAATAAAATTGCCCGGCGTAATTTCATTGCGGAAAGATTTACCTATTTGGCAAACGCCAAACGGCAATTTTTTGCGGGTTGTGCGCTGAACATTTGCATAGTTTACAAATATGCCTTGCGCTGTTTCAGGGCGAAGATAAACCTCGTTTTTTGCATCTTCCGTAACGCCCATGAAGGTTTTAAACATTAAATTAAACTTTCTGATATCTGTAAAATTTGCCTTGCCGCAATCGGGGCATACTATGTTTTTATCTGCAATATATTGCGACATATCATCAAAACTCATGCCCTCTGCCATGCCGCCTGCATCTTCAATTAATTTATCGGCACGGTGGCGTGCCCTACATTCGCGGCAATCCATTAAAGGGTCGGAAAATCCGCCTACGTGGCCGCTTGTAATCCAAGTTTGCGGGTTCATTAAAATTGCGCTGTCTAAACCAACGTTGTGGCGGCTTTCTTGCACAAATTTTTTCCACCACGCTTTTTTTACATTGTTTTTAAACTCTACGCCAAGCGGGCCAAAATCCCAAGAATTCGCAAGCCCGCCGTAAATTTCACTGCCGGCATATATAAAGCCCCTATTTTTGCAAAGTGCTACGATTTGCTCCATCGTTTTTTCGCTGTTTTTCATCGAATAACCCCTCACTTTTCATATCCTGTGTATTTTATAACATTATTATTACTATTATAAGCAAAATATTATATTTCGTCAAACAATTTATTTTGTTGTAAATTATATTTATATTATGTTATAATTAAAATTAAGTTGAAATTTTTACTTTCACAAAAATGTTATGCTTGTTGATTAGGGGTTGAAATAATGCGAATAGTTGTAAAAGTGGGCACATCTACGCTTACACACAAAACAGGGCTTTCAAATTTAAGGTTAATTGAAAAACTTTGCCATACGTTATCAGACATAAAAAACGCCGGGCACGAGGTTTTGCTTGTGTCATCCGGCGCCATTGGCATGGGAATGGGCAAACTAATGCTTAAAGACCGCCCACAAGATATCCCCACAAAGCAAGCTGCCGCCGCCGTTGGCCAAAGCGAGCTTATGCAAAAATATGATAATTTATTTGCAAATAATAACCACACAGTGGCGCAAATTTTGCTTACAAACGAAGATTTGCATTCGCCCGAAAGGCGCTATAATATAGAAAATACGCTTTCACGTTTATTAGAACTTAACGTTATACCGATAATTAACGAAAACGATACCGTTGCAACGCAAGAGATAAGCGTTGGCGATAACGATACATTAAGCGCAATTGTAGCAACAAGTGTAAAGGCGCATTTGCTTGTGCTTTTAACCGACATTAACGGCCTTTACAGCGAAGACCCAAGCAAAAACCCAAATGCAAAGCTTATTGAAAAAGTGCATGAAATTACGCCCCAAATAATGCAAAGTGCCACAGGCTCGAACAGCAAATTTGGCACAGGCGGCATGGTAACAAAATTACAAGCGGCAAAAACCGCAACCCAATGCGGCGTAAATGTTGTTATTGCCAACGGAAAAGACCCTACATGCCTATACGATATTACCGAGGGCAAGCCTGTTGGCACATTATTTGTTGCAAAGGGGGAAAACAGTTGAAAACGCATGATGTTTTGATAGCGGCAAAAAAGGCAAAGCCGCTTGTTGCACTTTTAACCGAGAATGAAAAAAACGGAATTTTAAAGGCGATGGCGCAAAATTTACGCACACACAGCGCAAAAATAATTGCGGCAAACGAAATTGACACAAATCTTGCCAAAGAGCATATGTCTGCCGTGATGCTTGATAGGTTGCGCCTTGACGAAAAGCGCATTAACGCAATGGCAGATGCGCTTTTAGAGCTTGTTAATTTGCCCGACCCCATAGGCGAAGAAATTGAACAAATAGAGCATAAAAACGGTTTAATAATAAAAAAAATACGTGTGCCAATGGGCGTTGTTGCCATGATATACGAAAGCCGCCCGAACGTAACGGCAGACGCAGCGGCGCTTTGCCTAAAAAGCGGAAATGCTTGTATATTGCGTGGTGGTAAAGAGGCAATTAATACAAACAAAGCAATTGTAGATGCCTTACAAAGCGCACTTAAGCAGCAAGGTTTTTCGCCAAGTTTTGTACAACTTATTAACGACACAAGCCGTGAAAGCGCACAGCAATTAATGGGTGCACGCGGCTATGTAGATTTGTTAATTCCACGTGGCGGCGCAGGGTTAATTCGCGCTTGCGTTGAAAACGCAAAAGTACCTTGCATAGAAACCGGCACGGGCATATGCCATGTTTATATAGACGAAAACGCCAATGTAAAAAAGGCGGTTTCAATATTAACAAACGCAAAAACAAGCAGGCCTTCGGTTTGCAATTCGGCAGAGGTTTGCCTTGTGCATAAAAATATAGCCGCAGAATTTTTGCCGCAGATGGAAAAAGAGCTTGCAAAGCTTGCGGTAGAGCTTAGAATTTGCAAAAACACATCGCAGTATATAGGCGGCAAAATTGCAAGCGAGCAAGATTTTAACACAGAATTTTTAAATTATATTTTAGCAGTTAAAATAGTAAACAGCATACAAGATGCCACGCAGCATATAAACGAGCACGGCACAGGGCACAGCGATGCAATTGTAACGCAAAGCGAAGAGGCGGCGGCATATTTTAAAAAGGTTGTGGATAGCGCCGCAGTTTATGTTAATGCCTCTACACGTTTTACCGATGGCGGCGAGTTTGGGCTTGGGTGCGAAATAGGAATTAGCACGCAAAAGCTAGGCGCACGTGGCCCAATGGGTTTAAAAGAAATTACAAGTTATAAATATTGCATAGATGGCAACGGGCAAATAAGGCTTTAACAGTTTTAAAGTTTTAAGTAATAGCAGAAAAACGAGCCAGTGCTGGTTTGTTGGTAATTTTTTGGCGGCTTTTGCAAGGATGAATAATTCTTAAATCTTAAAAATACATGTTACTGCGTTATTATTCTCTCGTATTAAAGCGTGAAATAAACACGCACGCCATTAGCTTCGTTGGCAAGGCAATGTAATGTGAATTCGTTTTACTATACAAAAAGCAACCGGTGGCCCAGTGCCACCGATTGCTTTTATTCATTTATAGGGTTTACCCAAACCATTAATAATAAACCTTATTAACCCCTTGGTTTTGGCGGTTCGTTTTTCCCGTTATATCGTCTTCGAGCGCCCGGTGTAATGCGTTTTTCGGGCGGTAGCCTATCAATTTCTCTGTAATCTGTCCAATTTCCATCGGGGCGTTTAGCTTTCATTTGCTCCCATTCTTGCGCGCTGTAACTTCCGGGTTTACGGCGCTTTTTCTTTTTTCTACCTCGCAAGAATATAAATAGTGCAACCATTAATAAAATATAAATTGCGGTTAATATTAAAACAACAGTAACATATGTGCTTTGCAAAAACTCACCTACTAACGAAAAAAAATATAAATAATCGCTTCTTTTAATGTCTTGTGCGGCAATTAAATCTACCGTGCCCAAAAACTCGCCGTTTAAGCTTATGTTTACACTACCAACAACATCGCCTGCAAAAACAGGGGCATTTATGGCATTTGGCACATTAAAATCATACATTATTGTATCGGGCAACATTGGCGTTTGTGCGCTTTGCTGTGTTGCCTCGCTTGAACTGCTTGTTGATATTTGCGCATCAAGTTGTGCTTGCTGTGTTATTTGTGCAACTATTGCATCTCGCTCGTTTGCGTATTCGCTGCCGGGCGTTGGCAAAATTGTTTGTAAATCTTCTGCCGGTAAAAGCGCAACAACATCTGCATCGGTGGAAAGTTCCACGCCAACTTCTGTTATTGGCGACGATGTATTCAAAGTAGATTGCATTGAAAAGTTATCGAAAAGCCAATCATAAATTTCGGCGGTATCCCAAAAGGCGAAAGAAAGGCCATAGTGCCCTGCCTCCCAAGGCGCGCCCAGCGTAACGGTAAAATATGTTTCGCCCTTATCGTTAATGGCGGCGCTGGCAAGCGTTCTGCCCGCCGCATATGTCGAGCCTGTTTTTATGCCCAAAATATAACTGCGGTATGCCTCGCTGGTTTCACGAAGCATATAATTTGTGTTGTAAATTGTGTAGGCAACATCGGGATTTTCCGCAAAATCAGGCGTTGTGTGAATATTCGAAAGCGGCATATCGTAGCTTACAGTGCCCACAACCTGCCTAAAAATATCGTATTGCCAAGCATAATTGCAAATAAGGGCTAAATCGCGCGCCGAGGAATAATTGCCCTCGTCCATTCCGCCAAGGCCGTGAGGGTTAGTGAAATTTGTGTTTGTGCAACCAATTTCCAATGCTTTGGCATTCATCATAGCATAGAAATTCTCAAGGTTTCCACCGCCAACATAGTGTGCGGCAATTGCAGCGGCTTCGTTGCCGCTTGGCAGCATAATGGCATAAAGCAATGTTCTTGCGCTTACAATTTCGTTTGGGCGTATATCCGCCGTTGAAGAATCGCTGTTTGTTACAGGCGCAACATAAATTGAGGTTGGCGCTGTAATTAAAGTGCCGTCTAAATCGGGCACATTTTCAATAAAAATAAGCGCTGTCATAATTTTTGTAAGGCTTGCTATATCGCGCGGCTCGTCTGCATTTATATCAATAATAGCTTGGCCTGTATCGTAATTCATAACAAAAACGCTCTGCGATGTAATTTCTACATCTTCAGGCATGGTGAAAGTTTGCGCAAAAATATTAGCTTGCACACAAAAAATCAATATAAGCATTAAAATAAGGCTGCTGAATTTCTTCATTCATTTTTTCCTTTATAATTTGATATCACAGTCATTATATCAAATTATTTTCAAAAATTAAAGAGAAAATACACATTGTTAATTATTTTTTTAATTAATCGCTTATAATAATTTCATCGCCATCTTTTAAAACTGTTGAAAACTCGGCAATTTCGCCGTTTACTTTTATTTCAATTAATTTACCCGGGCTTTTAAAATCAATGTCGCTAAGCTCTAATAAATCCATTAAATAATATGGTGTTTTGTCCGGCTTTTGGGGCATTTTTAGCGGTGCATCGTTTAAAGTGAAATTAGTGTATTTATTTTCATCGCTTTTTAATTTTTTTGTCTCAGAATTTTCTTGTGGAATATTTTTTGCTGTGTTTTCGTTTATTACGCTTTGTTTTTTTGCAAAATCACCATTTGTTTCATTTTGCTCGTTATCTTTTAATTTTTCGCTAGCCGGCTCTTGTTTTTTTGGGGCAATGTCAATTTTATTTTCATCGCCTTGCGCCGTTATTTGCTCTGTTTCAATTTGTTCGTCTTCAAGCGCATAATTATTTTGTGTTTCTTTTTTTCTTTTTGTTCTTTTATTGTTACTTTTAAATGTTTCAATAAACGCACCATTCGGCACGGCTTTACTTTTCGGCACATTTTCGCCGTTTACTAATATTTTTTCGGCCTTATAATCCTTTAAAATTTGCCCTGCGGTAATTTTTGCATCTTTTCCGGGCTTTGCCGGCGTAAACTCAATTTCATCGCCCGCATGTAAAATATTAGATGGTGCCGCCTCGTGCCCATTCACAAGCAAAACAGACGGAATAGACGGCGTGCCGGGATAAACTTTTCGCTTTCCGTTTATATCCAACAGTAAATTTTTACCGTTTTTGCCTATTAAATCGTTATAACTATATCCATTCATCATTAAAACTTCAAGTGTGCTTACGCCGTCGTTTCTAAAAAGCTTTGCCGGCTCGCCGTTAAGTTTAATGCGGTAGCTATCGTTCAAAAGGCCAAGCCCCGATGAAACAGCAATGCCAAGCGGCGTTGTGTATTCAGGGTCGTTCAAATCAATTACATCCGATACAGCGCTGTTTTTAAAGTGGCCACCTGCAATGGCAACACGTTTTTTATCCATGCTAAGCGATTTTGCAACGCCCTCGCACAAATTGGCAAGCTTGCTGCCGCCGCCGGCTAAAAAAACCGCCGAGGGCGCACCGCCGTTAATTTTTGATATTTCGCTTGCAATTTCATTTGTTAGCAATGTTTTATCGCGCTCGATAATTTTATGTAATTCCAAAACGCTAACGGCTTTCTCGAAACCTAAAATATCGGTAAATTCAATGTCGTTTTCGCCTGCTAACTCGGTTTTCATGCGTTCTGCCGTTAAATAATCAACAAGGCAATTTTTCATAATGCCCTCTGTTATTTCATCGCCTGCAATTGTTGCCATTGTATAGCCTATAACGCCGCCCTCGCGGCAAATGGCTATATCGGAAGTGCCTGCACCAATATCAACAAGCGCAAGGTTTAAAAGGCGCAAATCCGGCGGTATTGCGGCATTAAGTGCCGCAATAGGTTCTAGCGTAATGCTTTCAACTTGCAAATTGCAAAGGCGTAAAACAGAATAAAGGCTTTCTATAACTTCACTTGGCAAAAAGGTTGCCACAACTTCCGCTTGCACAACTTGCCCCGAATGGCCTTGCAAATTTGCCATTTGGTAGCCATCTAATACAAGTTTTGTTGCCGTGTATCCAACAAGGAAAAAGCGGCCCATTTCTTGTGTTTTGTCGCCAATTTCTTCTTTTACATGCCCCTCGGCATCGGCAACGGCTGCGGCCTCGATATTATTAATTTGCTCTGTGTTTAAAGTTTGGGGTGTTTTGAAATCTATTTTGGCAATGCCCTTTTGCGTTCGAAGCGCCCTACCTGCGGCGGCAACGCTTGCACGGTAAAGCTTGCAATCGGCCTTTTCCTCAAGGCGTTTTGTAACATTTTGAACAACTTGTGCAACACGTTCAATGTCCTCTATTTGCCCGTCCATCATAGTGCGTTGTGCGTGTTGTTCTTTTTCAAACGCAACAATTCGTACCTTTTCGCCCTCGGGAACGCCAAGCATACCTATAACACTGCGTGTACCAATATCAAGCGCATAAATATACTTTTGTGATTTTGCATTAGTTGGTTTATATGCCAAATTTTTCACACCCTTTTATAATATTATAATTTGTATAATCTAAAAAGTAAATTAATTTATAGGTTAAGTGCATTTTTTTCGAGCTTAAACCGAGAAATTTAATTCAGGCAATTTTTAAACGGCAGTAATCAATCGCATTGAAATATTACTGCTAAAAATAAATGCAAAGACGTAAAGCTTTAAAAAATTAACTGTTAGCGCCTGTTTCTTTTTGGCGTTTTATAACTTTCATGCGTGTAAATTCTTCGCGCTCTTGCTCTTCAAGCGTTGAAGATATATATTTTATGTTTTCGCTAAGGCGCGGTATTACTATGTTTTCAAGCATATTTGTGCGACGCTGGGTTTTTTTAATTGCCCTTGCAAGGCGATAAACGCTGTTTTCAATTCCTGCTAAATCAGCACATAATTTTTTAACTTTATCAAAACTTGTATATGCATAATCGAACTGAAAATTTGTATCGGCAAAACCATAGCTTGGGTAAATGTTTTGGCTGTTAAGCGACGTTTTTGGCAAATCTACGCCCATAATGCTTTGGTTTGAAAGCGAAAAACCAACTTCCTCTTCGCCGTATTTTTCAAGCGAGCGCTGTATTCCAAGGCTTACATTTGCGTTTTGCAAAGAAGAATACGCCTTATAAAAAATGTCGCCAATTTCTTTTTGCATATTTGTGGCGTCTTCTATTCGGCTCATCATTTCACGCATTAATACATTGCGCTTTCTGTCTAAAAGTTCATAGCCAAGCTTTGCAAGCGCAAGGTTTTTTTTACAAGCTATTAAATTTCCCTTTGTTGGTAACATTTGCTCTTGCATTTGGTTCTCCTTTTTTAAATAGTGTCGGCATCATTTAATGGCTTAATTATATTTTCCATAGTGCTCGTTTAACACTTTTTCATCTATTCTTTCAAGTTCTTCCCTTGGCAAAATAGATAAAAGGCGCCAGCCCAGTTCTAAATCTTCTTCAATTGTGCGCTCAACATCGTCGCCTTGGCCTAAAAAGTTCTTTTCGAAACGTGTTCCAAAATCCAGGTAAAGTTTATCGTTTTTTGAAAGCTCTTCTTCGCCTATAACGTTTGCAAGGCCGCGCGCATCGCTAACTTTGGCATAACTTGAAAAAAGCTGGTTTGCAACGTCTGAATGGTCGCTTCTGGTGTAGCCCTCGCCTATGCCGTCTTTCATAAGGCGTGAAAGGCTAGGCAAAACGCTTATGGGTGGATAGATTCCTTGTTGGTCTAGATATCTATCAAGCACAATTTGCCCCTCGGTTATATAGCCTGTTAAATCGGGAATAGGGTGTGTTATATCGTCGTTCGGCATGGTTAAAATTGGAATTTGCGTTACGCTGCCGCCACAATTTTTTATAACGCCTGCTCTTTCATAAAGGCTTGCTAAATCAGAGTATAAATAACCCGGGTAGCCTTTTCTTCCCGGAATTTCACCTTTGCTTGATGATAATTCACGAAGCGCCTCGGCATAGCTTGTCATGTCTGTCATCACAACTAAAATATGCATATTTTGCGTAAATGCAAGGTATTCTGCCGCCGTTAATGCACAGCGCGGCGCAAGCGTGCGCTCTACAATAGGGTCGCTTGAAAGGTTAATGAACATTGTAACCCTTGCAAGTGCGCCGCTCTGCTCGAAGCTACGCCTAAAATATTGCGCTACATCGTTAGTAACGCCCATTGCACAAAACACAATGGCAAAATTTTCATTTTTATCGCTAAGCTTTGCTTGGCGCACAATTTGCGCCGCTAATTTGTTGTGGCTCATGCCGCTTCCCGAAAAAATAGGCAGTTTTTGGCCACGTATAAGCGTAATTAAAGTATCTATTGAAGAAACCCCTGTGCGTATATAATTTCGCGGATAATCACGGCAAACAGGGTTAATTGCCATGCCGTTTACATCTCTGTATTCCTCGGGGTAAACATCGCCTAGGCCGTCTTTAGGCTGGCCTGCGCCGTTAAAAATGCGCCCTAAAATTTCACTGCCAACGGGTAATTCCATTGGTTTGCCCTCGAAGCGCACGGCGGTATCTTGCAAATTTATGCCGCTTGTGCCTGTAAAAACTTGCACAAGCGCCCTATCTCCGCTTAAAGCGGCAACCCTGCCAAATTTAATGCCGTCTTTGGTGCGAAGGCGCACTATCTCTTCAAAACCAACGCCGCTAACGCCGTCTACCGCAACAAACGGGCCGTTTATTTCGCTTAAACCCAAATATTCCATACTCACGGCGCATCACTCCATTTCCTCGTTTGTATTTGCGTTTTCATACTCTTGTAAAAGTTCTTTGCTTATTTTTTCGGTTTGTTTTTCATATTCCAAAAACATTTCAGGCTTTGCGTTTGGCACCTCATATTTTGCTTTAATTAAGCGCTCAAACAAGCCTTTTTGCACCATTGCCGCCACAGGCACGCCGCTTGCGGCAAGCTTTTGCGCATGCTCGTACATATGCATAATTGCGTGCATCATACGGCATTGCTTTGTTAGCGGCACATAGGTATCGTTTTTATGAAAAGCGTTTTGCTGTAAAAAGCCTGTGCGTATTACGCGCGCGGTTTCAAGCGTGGTTTTTTGCGTGTCGGGCAATACGTCTGAACCTATAAGGCGCACAATTTCCATAAGTTTAGTTTCTTCGCTTAAAAGCGCAAGCATTTGTTCACGCAATGTGCAAAAAATTTCGCCAACTTCTTTTTTGTAATATGGGTTTAAATCTTCATAGTATTCGCTGTATGAATTCGACCAATTAATTGCGGGATAGTGCCTTGCATAGGCAAGCGCTTTATCAAGTGCCAAAAAGCAACGAACAAAGCGCTTTGTGTTTTGTGTAACGGGTTCTGAAAAATCGCTTCCCTGTGGGGAAACGGCGCCTATAAGCGTAACGCTGCCCTTTTCGCCGCTAAGGCTTTTTACATTGCCCGCCCTTTCGTAGAACGCGGCAAGGCGGCTTGGCAAATATGCGGGAAACCCCTCTTCCGCCGGCATTTCTTCAAGGCGGCCGCTAATTTCACGAAGCGCCTCTGCCCAGCGAGAGGTTGAATCTGCCATCATGGCAACATCGTAGCCCATATCGCGGTAATATTCCGCTAAAGTTACGCCTGTGTAAACGCTTGCCTCCCTTGCGGCAACGGGCATATTGCTTGTGTTGGCAATTAAAACTGTGCGCTCCATCATTTTTTTGCCGC
>CAYJGM010000072.1:0-12431 GCA_964369495.1 uncultured Bacteroides sp.
TTTACTATAAAATTAAAGATATTAAAATTTTACGTTTTGCCATATTGTTTATTATTTTAACAATTACAATTGCTTATATGGTAGATGCCACTAACAGCCCATTTTTATACTTTCGTTTTTAATACTATTCAAAGTTAAAGTTGTAAGTATTATTACTTTACATTCAACAATGTTTTGCTTTTAAAATTTATTGGAGTTACTATGAAGAAATTTAAAAGAAAAATTAAAAATTTCCCCATTGTTTTTGCATTTTTTGTGTTTTTAATGGGTTTTTCTGTTATTGATATTTTTTGGCCAAAAAGTGAATATTCTGAACTTGAAAACAGAAACCTACAACAAATGCCCGAAATTAGCCTTGATAGCCTTGCAACAAATAAATGGATGCAGGACTATGAAGCGTTTGTTAAAGACCAATTTTTAGTTAGAGATAGTTGGATTAATTTAAAAAGTATATCCGAAAATATTTTGCTTAAAACCGAAAACAATGATATATTATTCGGTGAAGATGATTATTTATTTGCAAAATCTTTCAGCCTGGATGATGAGGACAGGTTTTACAATAATATAGATGCCATTACCGAATTTGCAAAACGTCAGGGCGAAAATTTTCATGTTATGGTTGTCCCCTCTTCTGCGGAAGTTTTAAGCCAAAAAGTTCCTTATGCCGCGCCAATGATAAGTGAATTATATTATATAAGTGAAATATATGACAGTTTAATTGCGCAAGGTGCAATGGTTTATGATGTATATGATGCCTTTATAGCACACCAAAACGATTATATTTATTATAGAACCGACCACCACTGGACAACCTACGGCGCATTTTTAGCATATGAATATTTTTGTGCGCAAAATAATATGCCCGTGTTTGATACAAATGCACAAAATGAAATTATTATTAAAGATTTTTACGGCACGCATTATTCAAAAGCGCGCAATTTCAATGTAGTTGCAGACGAATTAACATATTACGATATACCGAATAATTTAAGCGTATTTAACACTAGTTTAACAGAAGAAGAAAGCATTGAAAGCGGCAGTGTTTACAATTTTGACGCCTTCGATACACGCGATAAATATTCAGCATTTTTACGTGGAAATAACGCTTATTCAGAATTACAGGGCGATGGCGAGGGTAAAATTCTTGTTGTGAAAGATAGCTTTGCAAATAGTTTCATACCATTTTTAACGGCAAATTATGAACAAATCGGTATAGTGGATTTTAGGCTTAACACCATGTTACTTGACGATATTATGGCCGAATATGGATATGAGCAAGTATTGTTTTTATATAGTTTTGATTCTTTTACAAACGATTCTTACTTTGGGGCAAAAATGGCTATAGAGGGAGCAAATTAATCAGCTTTTAACATGCAAAAAATTTATTCAAGCAAAAGTAAGCTTTTGCCGAATTTAAGTATTAACTCTTAGCAATGCTTAAATTTTTACCAATCACTTTTAATTTTATTATAAACCCCCAGTTCATTCAACCGGGGGTTTTATAATGCCTATTCGGCATCAAAAAAATTCCGCCCACGCTTTTTGCTAGGGCGGTTTTGTTAAACACTTCATTTGAAAACGTTAAAATTCACTCATAATTTTTTTGTTCATCAACAAGCATATCCCATTTCATAAATGCATTTTCATGTTCTTCTCGTTTAATATCTAATTTTTCGCACAATTCGTTTATTTTTATATGATCTTTTAAATTTTCAGGGCTGTTTAATTGAATTTCAAGCTCATTAATTTCTATATCCAATTGCGAAAGCAAATCTTCATACTCTTTAATTTCAAGCCTAAGCTTTGCTTTTCTTTGCCGCTGTTCTTTGCCAAAATTTTGTTTTTGTTGTGTATCTTGAACATTTGCTTTTTGTTTTAGTTGCGCATTTTCTTGTGTATTTGCTTTCATTAATTTTTCATAGCTTTCATATTGTGCTATATTATTGTTTTCAACATATAAAATTGGGCATGAAAGCGTGTTCATTAAATATCTATCGTGCGTAACAATTATAAGCGTACCCTCATAGGCATTAAGCGCCACGGTTAAGCTTTCACGTGTGTAAATATCAAGATGGTTTGTGGGCTCGTCCATAAACAGTACATTTGGCTTATCAAGCACCATTTCAGCAAGGCGTAGCCTTGCAAGCTCTCCCCCACTCAATGCGTTACATGGTTTTTCAACGTCTTCACCTTTAAAATTAAAGCGTGCAAGATAAGAACGTGCACCAAAATTATCAAATTTCGGGTTTTTGTCCCATATTGTGCTTAAAACTGTTCCGTGCTGCCTTAATTGCTGTTGTTCAAACACAGATGTTTTAGCGCCGGCACCAAGCATTACGCTGCCTGTATCCGGCCTTAATGCGCCATTTAATATTCTTAATAAAGTTGATTTCCCCGTTCCGTTCGGCCCTGCAATAACAATGCGCTCGCCTTTTAAAACTTTAAAATCAAAATTTTTAATTAATTGTTTATCCCCTAAAATTTTCGAGATGTTTTTTGCTGTTAAAACTTCTTTATATGGCGTTACATCAAATAAAAATTCAAATTTAAGTTCTTGCTGTGCCGTGGTTGGTTTTTCGGTTATTTGTAGCTTTTCAAGCTGTTTTCTTCGGCTTTGTGCCATTTTTGTTGTGCTTGCCCTTACTAAATTACGTGCAATATAATCCTCTAATTTTTCGGCTTTTTTCACATCCGCTTCATGTTGTTTTTGCAAAAGCGTTGTTTGTTCTTCTTTTTGCACAGTAAAAGCAGAAAAATTACCCTTATACATTTTTGCGCTGTTATTTTCAACTTCTATAATTTTATTGCAAACTTTATCAAGAAAAAACCTATCATGGCTTATAACAAAAACTGCCCCACTGTAACTTATTAAATAATCTTCAAGCCATTCCATAGTTTTAAAATCTAGGTGGTTTGTGGGTTCATCAAGCAATAAAATATCAGGATTTTTCAAAAGAAGTTTTGCAAGGCTAAGCCTTGTGTACTCGCCACCTGAAAGAACACTTACCAATTTATCGTGTGTTATTTTCGGAAAATCCATTCCGTTTAACACTTTATTAATTTTCGTGTCAATTTGATATGCATCGCAAGAATCTGCTATTTCATGCATTTTTGTCAGTTCCAAAAGCAAATTTTCATCGTTTGGTGTTTGCGATATTTGTAAATTAAGCTCTTTTATTCTCTTTAATGCGTTTAAAGGCTTATCAAACACAGTTTTCATCTCACTATATACCGTGTTTTCTGCATTCATATGGCTATTTTGTTCTAAATAACCTATATTTGTATTTTTAGCAAAAATTATTTCACCGTTATCGGGCTTTAAACTTCCTATAATTATTTTTATAAGCGTTGTTTTCCCGGCACCGTTTTGGCCTATAACGCCAATTCTGTCTTGCCTGTTCACAACAAAGCCGACATCTTTTAATATAATGTCGGCGCCAAAAGTTTTTGATATTTTATCTACAGTTAGCAACATAAATTTCTAGTTTTCCTTTATATTTTGCAAATGAGAATTACACCAATTCAAGATAAAATTGTATGCTTCTTCTTTATTTAATTCGTTAAGCATTTCGTGGCGTGCATTCTCAAATAATTTTATTTGCACATCAACACCGCCCGATTTTTTTAACTCATCATAAACAAATTTTGGCCCCTCGCCATAATTACCAACCGCATCTTCTTGGCCGCTTATAACAAGAATTGGCATGTTTTTTTCTGTTTTTGCTATTAAATTTTTATCGTTAGCCATTTTTAAAATATAAAACAGCGTTAAAAAACCGTTAATGGTAAAAACATATGTACATTTTTTATCATTGCTGTAATTTAAAACAATTTCTTCATCTCTTGTAAGCCAGTCGTATTGCGTTTTAGGGTTTGAAATTCGCTTAACATAAGGCTTAAAAGCCATATCGTGAATTAATTTAGAGCGATATTTATCGCCTTTTGCCGCTTTAATTATTTTTGCAAGTGCTATGCCAACATCGCCAAGCGGGTTTGGGCCCGCTGTTCCGCTTATAATAAGTGCATCTATATCATTTTTATATTTAACAGCAAAAACGCGCGCAAAAAAACTGCCCATGCTATGCCCCAAAAGAATAAAAGGCAAGTTTTTGTATTTTTCTTTAATGTTATCACAAAAAATTTTCATATCGTTAATTGTTGTGTTTACGCCGTCAATTTCTCCGAAAAATCCGTCTATCCCGCCTTGTTCATCGCTTGTGTTACCGTGGCCTAAATGGTCGTATCCACAAACTATATAACCATTTTGCACCATAAAACTTGCAAATTCATCATAGCGCGCAATATATTCACACATGCCGTGGCACAGCATTAAAATTGCTTTTGGCGAGGCTTTTGCAGATGAGTAAACATAACCCACCAACGTATTTTTACCGTTAGTTGATTGAAATTTTATGACGTTTTTGCTTGTTTCCCACATTTTGCAATTCCTCCTCATCCATAACGATATTTAAAAGTTCTTCAAAATGATAAATTGTATGTGTGGGTTTTGGCGCATTTTCAGGCAGTTCTACGTTTTTATAATTACACCAGCAAGAATCTAAATTTGCATTTTTTGCACCTTGAATATCGGCTTTAAGTGAATCTCCCACAACTAAAATGCGTTTTGTGTTTTCAATTTCAAGCTTTTTTATAGCAATATCAAATATTTTACGCGAGGGTTTATTTGCGCCAACTACTTCAGAAATAAAAACTTCATCTAAAAATTCATCAATACCGCTTTTTACAAGTTTTGGCCTTTGAACACGTGCAACACCGTTTGTAATTAATACAAGCGTGGCAACATCTGCAAGTTCTTCTAAAGTTTTTAAAACGCCTTCGTATACATTTGCCTGTGTTGAAAGGCATGTTAAATAAAAATTATTAATTTGTGCTGCATTGCCCTTTAAATTTAAGGCTTGTAACAATTGTTCAAAACGTTTTATAACAAGCACTTCACGCTTTATCTGCGAGCGCTCGAAACTTGCCCATAATTCGCTGTTAATTTCTATATATTTTTGCACACTTTCTTCGTTGTGAGGTATATTAAACTTATCATAAGTTTCTTTTAAAGCATTAGCCTCCGCCAATTCAAAATCATGCATTGTGCCATCTAAATCTAAAAATAAGCAATAGTAACGAGCCATTTAAATTTCTCCCTTTAATTTTTCTATTCTTATTATCCACTATTTTTACGTTTTAGTCAATATTTTTTATTCTTGCTAAAACTTAATTTAAATTATATAATATTAAAATAAACTTTTATTTTTGGAGTGTAAAATATGAGCACTTACATAGACGCACGCAACCCTAAAAAACATGATAATTACGAAAATTGCCCCGAGCTTGTTCTTGACTATCTAAAAAACATGGAAGCAATAAGAGGGCTTTCCGTGCGCAGTGTAAACGGATATTATATTGATATAACCACATTTTTCAGATTTATAAAAAGAAGCCGTAATCTTTGTGATAAAAACATAGAGGATAAAGACATTATTTTAACAGATATAGATTTAAATTTTATAAGCAGCGTATCGCGCAATGAAATATACGAATTTTTATATTATGTTACAAACGAGCGAAATAACGCTCCTTCAACAAGGGCAAGAAAGTTATCGAGTATTAAGGGTTTATATAAATATCTTTGCAACAAAACAAAACTTTTAACGCAAAACCCCACAGACGATATTGAAGCACCCATTAATAAAAAAACTTTGCCAAAATATTTAAATTTAAGCGAGAGCATGAAATTACTGGAAAGTGTAAATTCAGATTTTTACGAGCGAGATTTTTGCATTTTACTTTTATTTTTAAGCTGTGGCATGCGAATAAGCGAGCTTGTTAGCATTAATATCATAAGCATTAATTTTGAAGATAAAACAATAAGAATAACAGGTAAAGGAAATAAAGAGCGTTTAGTTTATTTAAATAGCGCATGTATAGATGCTATAGAGCAGTTAAAAAAAGAATTATTAAACTTAGATAATATCAAAGATAAAAAAGCGCTTTTCATTTCAAAAAAAACAGGAAACAGGCTTACCGTGCGCCGAATTCAACAAATTGTAAACAATTGCCTAAGTGCCGCCGGTTTAAGCGGCAGGGGTTTTTCGCCGCATAAACTTCGCCACACCGCTGCAACAATGATGTACCAAGAGGGCGGTGTTGATATGCTTGCGCTTAAAGAAATTTTAGGCCATGCGCATGTTAGCACAACTGAAATTTATACGCATTTAGGCGCAAAGGAATTAAAAAAAGCAGCAGAGGCTTCACCGTTTGCTAAAATAAAAGGGCAAACTAAAGATTAATATATAATTAAAACGAATTTTTAAATGGAAAAATTGTTTTAAAAAACTGTTTTTTATGATATTAAAACTGCTTTAAAACAAAGCTTGAAAAACAAGCAATTTTCCCTTTTTGCGTTGATTAAAATAATTTTGCCATTTTTTATTATTTTATGTAATTAATTTCATTTTTTTCTTGCATTGTTACATAAACAATGCTATAATTTTACTTATATTGTATTATAATGTATAAAAATTTACGAAATTTTTTATGTTTTTTTGTATGGCTATTTAGTTGAATGTTATTCTTCTTTATTTAATTTTTACATGTTTTGCATTTATTGGCAAAAGGGGTTGGCAAAAGGGGTTGGCAAAGTGAAAACATATTATACTTTTTTCAATTGCAAAAGCAAGGGTAAATTACCGCTTGCTTTATATTCTCAACTCCTAAAAATGAAATTATCTATAAATTCTACAGCTACTATTTGCCCTCTTTCGGATAAATAGTGCTGTTTTTATTTGGAAGTTTTATATTTTGCAAGCTTATGTATAAAAAGTAGTAATGAATGGCACTTAGTGCGCTTATATTTATGTTTATATTAAAATAATATATATAATTTGAAAGGACGAAACAAAATGAAAAGAAAAATTTTTGCAATGGTTCTTGTAATGTTCATGGTTTTAAACCTTGTTCCGCAAGGCGCATTTGCGGCAGACCAAAGCGTGCCTACACTTGTAGAGGGCTCTATTGAGCTTAAAGTTTTAGGCGACTATTTCAAAGCGGGAATTCCCAGCGTGCTTTTTGCAACAACAGGTGGTAATTCTAATGAAGAATATATTGCAATTGCAAAATTCACTTCATCTTCCGGAAGTAACGATTTATACTTTACTACCACTTTGAATAGTATGGTTTACCCTTTAGTTGATGGAAAAGCTTCAATTGATTTTATTCCTGATATTGATGCTTCAGAAACATATACAACTGTTGAAATTGCAATAATGACGACTACTGAACACAACTATCAAACTCCCGAAATTGCATTTAACAATTATTATGGAACAAAGTATTCATCAAACATAAATATTTCATGCAACAAATCTATAAGCGCCCAAACAAAAGAAATTTCAAAAAACAGTTTTGAATATTCCGAAAATATGTTTAATCAAGTTGATTTTATTATAAATAACTTGCCCGCTAATTCAACAGCTGTGTTAAAACATCATATAACTAATGATTTTACAAATGATTTTTTGTCTAATACAGCTGCCGATGGCAGTTTGAAAATTGTTGATGTTAATAGCGGAAATAATGACGCATGGAGTTTAGGGCTAGGTGGCCAAGCTGAAAACACCACCCCAAGCGGTACATATTCTCTTACCACATATACAACCACATCTGCAAATAATGCATTTACCGTGGCTATTAATGAATATTCAAATTTCACATATAATTTTGCAAACCCGGCACTACCTGCAACCATAGCTATAACAAATATTGAGGTAGAAATACCTGCTGCTGGCAGTGCAACATTTAAAAATGTTCCGTATATTTTATTTAATGTTGATGAAAGCGCACTTGTTGCTAATACAAGTTATTCTTTACTACATGCTTATAGCAATTCTACCACAAATTATTCTCCAAATTATTTACCTTTCGAATATATTGAAAAAATTAATGGAAAATATGCAGTTCCTGTAAATATAATGTCAGATTTAAATCATACATATGAAACAATTAGGCTTGCCTTGGTTCCTACATCTGAAGTTATAGATGAAAATTCGTATTATAATGCCTCCTTTTTTTACAACTTAGCATTTACAGAAAATAGCGATATGTTAAAAGCTAATATAAAACTATTTACTAATTCAGTTATCGAAACCAAAACAATAGAAAAAACATCAAATGAAACCAGCGAACCTGATGGTTCTAAAACTGTTGATTTTAAAATTGAGGGTTTTAGTGCAAACAGTTTAATTAAATTAAGTGACAATAATAGTTTCGAGGCAAATATTTCAAGCGATGAAAACGGAGTTGTTAATTTTACTGATATAATGTTAAGCAATTATAATAAATACAATTATAATTTAGGGCATCTCACTCCCGATACAGCCCCTAACCCACCTACTCATTCAATAATAGAACTTGTAACTTCACACGAAGGCGGCAATGATTACATCATTACAAGTATTTCTTACAATGTAGCATACGACTTTACCTATGGCCAACCATTACCCGGCCAAAGTTTAACATGGAGCGATAGCACAGCGAACGGCGGAACAAAAAATGCAACATTCAACACTGCTTTTACAGCACCAACGGCAGTAAACGGAACAAGCGGCGGCGGAACAATTACGTATTCTGTTCCGGCAAATAATGGCGTTGCCACAATAGATGCAAACTCGGGCGCAGTAACTATAACAGGCATAGGTACAACCATCGTTACGGCAACTGCGGCACTGGTTGATGATACTTTCGCTGAAACTTCTATAAGCTATTCCCTATCCGTTGCCCAAAATTCTTTAACGGATAGCACAATTGCAATTAACCCTGCAAGCTACACATTCACAGGCAGTGAAATTACACCAACATTCACAGTTTCCGATAATGGTAAAACGCTTGTAAAAAATACCGACTACACTGTTTCTGTAACAAGCAATACAAATGTCGGAACAAATACCGCAACTGTAACAATCACAGGTATAAATAATTATAGCGATACTAAAAGCGAAACATTCAGCATAACACAAAAAACGCCTGATAATGCAGCGCCAACTAAAAATTTTTCCATATCTTATAGCAACACTAATGAACAAACAATAAACTTGTCAGATGTTATTCCCGTAGATGCAGGCACAATTTCATCTATTGCAGTAACAAAGTCGGAAGGTTTAAGCGGCAATTTGGTTTCAACACTTTCCGGCGATAAAACTACTAAAACTGTTAAATACACCCTTGCAGACAATTTAACAAGTGGTAATATAAACGATAGTTTTGTGCTTACAGCAACTGTAACAACACAAAATTATACCGATATAGTTGTTAGCATAACCGTAACTATTACAGATAAAAACGACCAAACAAACTTTAGCTTTGCAAACGATACCAAAGCAATTACCTACGGCGCAGCCGACTATACTTTAGCCGCAAGCGGTGCGGCCACAGGCAGCACAGTAACATACAAAAGCAGTAATGAAAATATTGCAACGGTTGAGCCCACAACAGGAAAAGTAACAATATTAAAAGCAGGTAGCACAGTTATAACCGCTACAGCAAGCTCAACAGCCGATTATAACGAAGCTAGCGATAGCTATACTTTAACCGTAAACAAGGCAAACCTTACAATTACAGCGCCAACGCTTTCAATATACGAAGGCGATCCCATTCCGGTTCTTGCGCCTGCATATAATGGTTTTGTTAAAGGCGAAAGCGAAACTGTATTCTCCATCACACCTCTTGTTAATACAGCAGCAGATAATATGATACCGGCAGACTATGCAACCACATTAACAAATATCCCGGCCGATAGCAATTACAATATCACAACAAATAACGGAATTTTAACAGTAATTGATAGAGTAAGTGCTACGCTTCCGCCACAAGAAAGCATACCCGACAACACAAATTCAAACGAACCTTTAGTTTCTTTAGGCGATAATGTTAACCTTACAGATTCAAGCGGCACCCCGGTAACTGAAACTTCCTTTGTGCGTTTATCCATTGCAAAAACATTATCAACGTCTGATTTAACTGCATTAAATAATATAACTTTACCCGATGATTCAAACACCACAAAATTATACTTAGAAATAAGCTTAACATCAGACGAAATTAAGCTTACATCAACCGGCGAAATGGAAATATTTATACCATACAGCGACATTCCCCCTGTTACACAAAGCAGCAATATTAAACTAATTCACTTGAAATCAAATTCAACTTATGAAACAATAATCCCCGAAATGTTAGCAAATGGTATTCGCTTTAAAACAAATGGCTTATCTCCATTTATGATTTACCAAGTAAACCCAACAAATGCAAATAATTCGGCGCTAGCACCGCTTACAGGCGCTGTAAACAATAATTTTAATGCATCGTTTTACATTATACTATTGTTTGCTTCAATTTTAGGCATGGGTGCATTGCTTGTATTCAAAGGTAAAATAATATCAGCAATAAAAAAGTAAATCAAATAACAAATTTATAATTAATTTTAAAAAATCGCACCTATCTAAAAAGATAGCGTGCGGTTTTTTTAGCAACGAGTTAGAATAAAAGCCATGTTTTAATTTATAATTTTTAAAATAAAAAGCAATTATTATGCTTTTTAGCACCACTGCATACCATTGTTAAAAATAAAATTAAATAATATGTTTAGCTGAATATGAAAATAATACTTGTAATTTTTGGCAAAATTTATAAATAAATTCAGCGAAAATACACGATGTTTTATATTATTCAGTTTGTTATACTTTTTACAAATATTGTAGGAGATATACTATGAAAAAAAAAATTACTATTTGCCTTATACTAACTACTGTTTTTTTATTTTTTACAGCATGCAAAAACAACAATGATAATGATGATACCTTAGCAGGGGCACTTACGAATGCCATTTCAAATGTTACTTCACAAGTAAATTCTGTTGCCAATGATGATAATATTAATAGTGATGTATCAAGTTCTGAAATTTCAGAAAGCATATCTATCCCAGAGTTTGATATGACAGCATTTGGGGATATTGAGATAAGCGGTGAATATTTTGTTCCCGCTCCATCACAACCTGATTTAATGTATTTATTAAACGATGTTAAATATATTTTATACAACGATATGATTGTGGCGGCATATAAATTTGAATCTGAAAGCACTTACCAAAGTGCGGTGGAATTCTTCAATCCGTTAAACGGAGAAAGCCTTTACTTTCAACAGTTTGAGTACCCTATAGTTCTTGACAGCTTGAGATATAACATGGACACCGATAGCATTTCATTATGGACACAAGATCGTTTTATGCATTATTATAACTACGATGGTATAAACATAAACACAACCGTATTCGAATTGCCAAGCTATCTTAAAAATGTTGATACTTCTAATCCCTTCTATTCTTATGACGGCTTACCTTTTTCGGGAGAAAATGCATGGTGGGGTGCAACATTTGAAGATGGGCTCGCGCTAATTCCGAATGAAGGCAATCCAAGTGAGGACATTTTTATCCCAAGCACATGGTTGATGGATAATGTGGGTTTTTCAGATGAAACACCGGAAGAATTTAGGTTTGCTAATTTTGATAACCTCCAAATTATAGACGATGGAAATTATGTTGTATGTGCAATAGCTGTTCCGGGAGGGCAACTAGCTCATGTTGGCCTTTATACTTTAAATACTCAAACGCTAGAAGAACAATTTTATTTTAATATTTTTGATGGAATGTTTGCAGACTACCGTATATTTGATGATAATACCATCATGGTTACAGGGTATGACAGTGGTACAAAAATCAATATAAAAGAAGGAATTACTGAAACTTTCTCCATGCCTGCAGAAAATAATAGGGCAACATTTAATTATGAAGATTATTATATTGAAAGTTTAAGCGATAACGGTAAAATTTTTCATACAGGCAATGTAAATGCTCCAATAGCAACAACAAGTAATGAAAGAACATTTATTCATCAAGCAATTGAAAATTATCTTGTCCTAATAAATTACAGCGATGATTATGGCATTAAAACTGTTTTAATAAAGGTTAATTAGCTTTTCGCCATTAAAGCATAGGTTGCATTTAAATATAAGGCTAAAGCGTTAAAAAACCACTTGCAATTTGTGTTAATTTGTAATTTCAGTATAATTTTCAAACTAAATACACTTATTTTTGATAGACTTAATACGTGTTTATGTATATTATCTTCTCACTGCTATGTTTTTGCTATTGTAACACCTTTAAAATACTAAGTATTTATTGTATTTAAAAAGTAACCCCCCGGATTTGCCGAGGGGTTACTTTTATTGGCGCTCACTTAATAAAGTGAGCGCCAATGTGCGAAAAATAACCATAAGGGGCTTAAAAAAGCGCGCGCACAAAAAAAGACACCAAGCTTTACTCGATGTCAATTGGATGCAGCTTCAAGCTGCTGGGACAAATAACCATA